>NZ_JBHVDD010000167.1:0-7718 GCF_042802995.1 Streptomyces sp. NPDC057438 | reverse complement strand
GGCGGGGGGGGGCCCCCCGGGGGTGGCGCCTCGGCCCCCCGCCCCCCCCCGCCAACCCCCCCACGACAGCCGCGCGCCCGCGCCACCCCGGGGGAGGGGGTGGCGCGGGCGGCGGGCCGGTACCCGGAGGCTATGAGCCGGAGGGACCGTCGCCCGGGTACAGCCCCGCCACACCCAGCAGCGGCCCGGGCCCGCGAAGGTGGCGACGAAGGAGGTGCGGCCGCGGGCGCCGGGCCCGGACGTCACCAGGAAGGCATAGGGGTCCTCCGGCCGGGCCCCGGCGACCGGAGTCGTCCTCGCCGGTGAACGAGGCATGGACCTCCGAGGCGGTCGGGTCCACGCTGCTGCTCATCCTCACCGTCCGGAACGGCCGAAGAGGGAGACCGCCGCGGGCACGGTCACCAGCATGACGCCGAGGGACCAGCCGACCGCCGTCAGCACCGTCCCCGTGGACGCGGACCCGGTGTTGATCAGCGCGCGGCACCCGTCCGCCAGGTTGGACAGCGGGTTGACGTCCGTGAACGCCTGGAGCCAGCCCGGCATGGTGGCCGTCGGCGCGAAGACCGAACTGCCGAACTGCAGGGGGAGGACGGCGACCATGCCCAGGCCCTGCACGGCCTGCGGGCTTTTCAACGCCAGCCCCAGCAGCACCGAGACCCACAGCAGCGCCACCCCGAACAGTCCCGTGAGGCCCACTGCTCCCAGCAGCCCCAGCGGTCCGCCCGGCACCTCCATGCCGAGCAGGAACGCCACGCCCAGCAGCACCGCCGTGGCGGCGGCCATCCGCCCGCACTCCACGACCACCTTGGCGCTCAGGACGGACGCCCGGTGGATCGGCAGGGACCGGAGACGGTCCATCACGCCGGTCTTGAAGTCGGAGTTGATGCCGACACCGGCGGTCATGGCGATGTTGACCGCCATCATCGCCATCAGCCCCGGCATCACGTACTGGACGTACTCCTTCTGGCTGCCGGCGACCGCGCCGCCGAAGACGTACACGAACAGCACGGTGTAGATCACCGGCATCAGCAGGATGTCGAACAGGGAGTCGGGGTCGGCCTTGATCTGGAGGAGGTTCCGCCGGGTCAATGCGCTCACATGCGCGAACCCGCGCCAGGCGCCGCCGCCGCTGCCCCCGCTCCCGCCCCTCGCGGGCGCCACGCCCGTCACACTCATACGAGAGCCACCTCCTCCTGGGCCGCCGCCCCGGCCGCCTCCGCCGCTCCGGCCGACGTCGCCCCGGCGGACCCGCGGGCGCGGTCGCCCGCCCCGGTCAGTGTCAGGAACACCTCGTCCAGGCTGGGCAGCCGGGTGTCGATGGCGGCCAGGGCGAACCCGCGCGCGCCCAGCACCCCGATCACGGCCGTCAGATGCTCGCTCCCGCGCAGGGGCACCCGCAGCACCGCTTCCTCCGGGTCCACCACGCTCGTGCCGTGCTCCGCCAGCCCCGCTTCCACCAGCGCCTGCCGCACGGCGGCCAGCTCGTCCTGCCGCTCCGGCCGGACGCACAACTCCCGCACCCCGACCCTGGCCTTCAGCTCCTCCACGGGCCCGCCCGCGATCACCCGCCCCCGGTCGATGACGGTCAGCTCGTCGGCGAGCCGCTCCGCCTCCTCCATGTACTGGGTGGTGAGGAGCACGGTCGTCCCCGCCGACGCGAGCCCCTTGACCTCGTCCCACACCTCGTTGCGGGTACGGGGATCGAGCCCGGTCGTCGGCTCGTCGAGAAAAAGCACCGTGGGCCGCCCCATCACGCTGGCGGCCAGGTCGAGCCGCCGCCGCATGCCGCCGGAGTAGGTGGCGGCCTGCCGGCCGGCGGCCTCGGTCAGTGAGAACCGCTCCAGGAGTTCGTCGGCGCGCGCCCGGGCCGCCCTGCGCGGCATGTCCAGCAGCCGCCCGATCAGGTAGAGGTTCTCCCACCCCGAGAGCTTCCCGTCGACGGAGGCGTACTGCCCGGTGAGCCCGATGCTGCGGCGCACGTCCCGGGGGCTGCGCTCCACGTCGTGGCCGTCCACCGCAGCGGTGCCCGCGTCGGCTCGTACCAGGGTCGAGAGAATCCGTACCAGCGTCGTCTTGCCGGCCCCGTTGGGCCCGAGCACACCAAGGACGGTCCCGCGCCGCACAGTCAGGTCCACTCCGTCGAGAGCGGTCACCTCCGACTGCCCGCCGTAGCGCTTGACCAGCCCTTGGACGACGACCGCGGAGGTGTCCGT
Organism: Streptomyces sp. NPDC057438; assembly: GCF_042802995.1. NCBI lineage: Bacteria > Bacillati > Actinomycetota > Actinomycetes > Kitasatosporales > Streptomycetaceae > Streptomyces > Streptomyces sp. NPDC057438. The sequence continues at coordinate 5,505 of NZ_JBHVDD010000167.1, read as the reverse complement.
CCATGCCAGTGGTGTCATACCCGCAGTGCACCGTCCGGCTCTACACAATCCCCATACTCGGCGGCCCGCGGCGCCGGCCGCGTACGTCCTGTACACCATGCTCAGCGCCGCGGGTCGAGCCGATGTCCTACGACAGTCGGTCGAGCCGATGTCCTACGACAGTCGGCAGCCAGAGTGCCTCCCTGCTGCCGGACCGAGACACAACCGGTCATCCAGTCGGTCTCCACTGCCGCTGGAGTGGCGGCCCCGAAACTCGCGGGGACATCGTGAAAGGGGCACTTCATGCCGGACTCAGGCGTCGTAAGGACGCGTCATGCGATCGATGTGGCGGCCGAGCCCAAGGCCGTGTACGAGCTGATCGCGGCGGCGGAGGACTGGCCGCACGTCTTTCCTCCCACCGTGCACGTGGAGAAGCTCGACGGGAACGGCCGCTCGGAACGGCTGCGGATCTGGGCCTTCGCGAACGGGGAGGTGCGGTCGTGGACCTCCCGCCGCGAACTGGATCCGCGTGCGCTGCGGGTGACGTTCCGCCAGGAGGTGTCGTCGGCGCCGGTCGCGTCGATGGGCGGCGAATGGATCATCGAGGCCACGCCGGGCGGCAGCAGTGTCGTGCTGCTGCACGACTTCACCGTCGTCGACGACGACCCGGCGGACCGCGCGTGGGTGGAGCGGGCCGTCGACACCAACAGCGGCTCCGAGCTGGCCGCGCTGAAGGCGACTGCCGAGTCCCTGGCGGTGGATCCGAGGGCACTGCTGTCGTTCGCCGATCACGTCGACGTCTCGGGCCCGCGGCAGGAGGTGTACGACTTCCTATGGCGAGCCGACCTGTGGGAAGAGCGGCTTCCGCATGTGCGTCGGCTCGTGCTGACCGAGCCCGGCGATGACCTGCAGACAGTGGAGATGGACACCCGCGCCGCCGACGGTTCGGTGCACACGACCAAGTCGGTACGGGTCGGCTTCGCACCGGACCGGCTCGTGTACAAGCAGATCCAGGTGCCGCCGCTGATGACCGCGCACACCGGCCGCTGGACCGTCGAGCCGACCGAGCACGGGGTGCGCGCCACCTCGCACCACACGGTCGTCCTGCGCCCCGAGCGGGTGCGAGAGCTGCTGGGCCCCGAAGCCACCCTGGAAACGGCCCGTGACCTCGTGCGCCAGGCCCTCGGCAGGAACAGCACGGCCACCCTCACTCTGGCCAAGGAGGCCGCGGAACGCGCCGTGTCCCGTTGACGTCGGGCGAACGGGAAAGGGCGGGGCCCCGGAGATTCCGGGGCCCCGCCTCCGTGTTCCCGTTCAGCTTCCCGACAGGGAGGAGTTGACCAGTTCGACGAAGGCCCGGGGGGTCTCGGCGCCGTCCAGGTCCTCGTCGGGGAGGGCGACCCCGTAGGCGCGGGTGATACGGCCGGCCACCTCCAGCAGGGCGAGGGAGTCGTAGCCGAGGTCCGTGAACGACACGTCGGCGATGTCCCCGCTCAGGTCGACACCCTCGTCCTCGCCGGCCGACTCGCGCAGGATGCGGGTGAAGTCGTCGATGCTCAGTGCCGTGACCCCGTTGGCGCTCATGGTGGGTTCCTTCCGTTGGTTTCGTACGCGTTGGTTCACCGGTCGTGCCGGTGGTTCGGGTGGTCCTGTGGTTCCGGAGCCGCGGCGGTTCAGTTCGTGTGCGTGACCACCGCGGCCGCGTTGAAGCCGCCTTCGCCGCGGGCCAGGACCAGCGCGGCGTCACCGACGAGCGGGCGTGCTTCGCCCGTCACCAGATCCACGGGGCAGTCCGCCGCGACCGAGGTGACGTGCGCGGTCGGGGGGATGCTGCCGTCGCGCAGGGCGAGCAACGCGGATACCAGGTCGAGGGCGGCACCGCCCGCGTACAGGCGGCCGGTCTGTGCCTTCGGTACCGCGACCCGCACCCCGCGCGCGCCGAACACCGCGGTGATCGCGGCCGCTTCGGCACGGTCCGCCTCGGGTACGCCGGCCGCGTCCGCGAAGACGACGGCGATGGCGTCGGGCGTGCGGTCCGCGTCCGCGAGGGCGGCGCGGATCGCGCGCTCCAGACCGTCGGCCCCGGGGTCGCGCGGATCGGGGTCGAACGTGGCCGCGTACCCGGCGAGTTCGCCGTACACGCGGGCACCGCGCTCCTCGGCGGACACCGGGTCCTCCAGGACCAGGTACGCGCCGCCCTCGCCCGGGACATGGCCCGAGGCCGCCTCGTCGAAGGGCAGGTACGCGCGGTCGGGGCGGTCCTCGGCGCTGAGCCGGCCGGAGGCGAGCTGACCCGCGAGGCCGAGCGGGCACAGGGCGCCGTCGACCCCGCCCGCGAGCATCACCTTCGTGCCCTTGCGGATCTGCCGCCGCGCGTGCCCGATCGCGTCGAGCCCGCCGGCCTGGTCGGTGACGACGGCGCTGCTCGGGCCCTTCAGCCCGTGCCGGATCGAGATCTGGCCGGTGTTGACGGCGTAGAACCAGGCGAAGGACTGGTACGCGCTGACGAACTGGCCGCCCTTGCTCCACAGGTTCTGCAGCTCGCGCTGGCCGAACTCGAAGCCACCCATCGACGAGGCCGAGGAGACGCCCGCCTCGTAGGGTGACAGGGCGGTGAGATCGATGCCGCTGTCCTTCAGGGCCTCGTCCGCCGCGTACAGGGCGAGGCGGGTCATGTGGTCGGTCTGGGGCAGCAGCCGGCTCGGGATGTGCGCGGTGGCGTCGAAGCCGGGCACCTCGCCGGCGAGCCGCACCCGGTAACCGGAGGCGTCGAAACGGGTGATCTCCGCGATGCCGTTCGCGCCCTCGACGATGGCCGACCAGTGGGCGTCGGCGCCTAGGCCGGTGGGGGCGGCAACGCCGAGGCCGGTGATCACGGGGCGGGTGGCGGTGGCCGTCACGCGGCACTCCTTTCGGGACGGGCGAGGACGACGGCGCTCTGGAAACCGCCGAAGCCGCTGCCGACGCTGAGCACCGAGTCGACCCGGGCCTCCCGCGCGGTGTTCGGTACGTAGTCGAGGTCACACAGCGGGTCGGGCTCGTGCAGGTTCGCGGTCGGCGGGATCAGGCCGTTCTCCATCGCGAGGACACACGCGACGAGTTCGAGCGCGCCGATCGCGCCGAGCGAGTGCCCGATCATCGACTTGATGGAGCTGACGGGCACCCGGTGTGCGTGCTCGCCAAGCGACGTCTTGAACGCGGCGGTCTCGTGCCGGTCGTTCTGCTTGGTGCTGGAGCCGTGCGCGTTGACGTAGTCGATCTGCTCGGGCGCGAGCCGCGCCTCCGCGAGCGCGATCCGGATCGCCTCGGCCATCTCCGCGCCGTCCGAGCGCAGTCCCGTCATGTGGTACGCGTTGCTGAGCGTGCCGAATCCGGCGACCTCGGCGTAGATCCGGGCGCCGCGGCCCCGTGCGTGCTCCAGTTCCTCCAGGATCAGCACTGCGGCGCCTTCGCCGAGGACGAGCCCGTTGCGGGTGTTGTCGAAGGGGCGGGAGGCGTGCTCGGGGTCGTCGTTGCGGGGCGTGGTCGCCTTGATGGCGTCGAAGCAGGCGAGGGTGATCGGGGAGATCGGCGCGTCGGTGCCGCCCGCGACGATGACGTCGGCGCTGCCCTCGCGGATCAGATCGGCACCGTGGCCGACGGCGTCGAGGCCCGAGGTGCAGCCGTCGGAGACCAGCGACACCGGACCCTTGGCGCCGACCTCGCGGGCCAGTTCGGCGGCCAGCGAGCTCGGCACGAAGTGGTCGTAGAGCCGGGGCACGGCGTACGCGGGGTCGACGAGCCAGTGGGCGCCGCCGTCGCTCAGGACGACGTACTCGTTCTCCATCGAAGTGGTGCAGCCCACCGCGCAGCCGAGCGACACACCCGTGTGCGCGGCCTGCGGGGTCGTGAGGTCGAGGCCGGAGTCGGCCAGCGCCTCCCGGGCGGCGACCAGCGCGAACTGGCCCGCGCGGTCGAGCCTGCGCTCCTCCTGCGGGGAGAGTCCGGCCGCCGCGGGCTGGAGGTCGACCTCGGCCGCGACCTGGGAGCGGTACGGGGTGGCATCGAAGAGGGAGATGGTGCGGGTGGCCGTCCGCCCGGTCGACAGCAGATCCCAGTACCTCTTGATCCCTGTTCCCCCGGGCGCCACCGCACCGATTCCGGTTATGACGACGCGTCGTTCCATGGGCATCCTCACTCGCTGTCGGCGGGAACCGGCGCTCCGGCCCCTGATCGCAACCGTGTCAAGCCGGTCTGGAGACCCGCTCGAACCGGCCTGGACACTTGTGCGGTCGCATCGGCGGCCGGTCCTGCGGGTACGCCTGCGAGTTCGTTGAGGGCCCTGTCGAAGGCCTCGCGCTCGGCGTCGGGTTCGCCGGGGCGCGCGGGCAGCAGACCGACCGCACGGGAGCCCCCCTTCGCGACCCGCGGATGGCTGCGCGCGAGCGCGGTGAGCCCCTGTCCGGGGCCCGCCTCCGCGAGCACCACGTCCCGCTCGGCGAGCAGCACGTCGAGCGCCGGCCCGAACAGCACGGGACGTGCGGGCTGGAGCGCCCAGAACCGCGGGTCCCGGGCCCGTTCGTAGGTCAGGGGCCCGGGCTCGTACGCGGAGTGCAGCACCAACCGGGGCCGACGGATCGACACCGAGGCGAGCAGCGGCAGCGCGCGCAGGGCCGCTTCGGTGAGCACCGGGCTGTGGAACGGGTTGAGTGCGCGAGCCCTGCGGCAGGTGAAGCCGTCGGCGCGCAGCTTCTCCTCGGCGGTGCGCAGACCGTTCTCGGGGCCGGCGAGCAGCACCTGGCGGGGCGCGTTGACGGCGCCGACGACGACCTCGTCCGTCGTGTACGGGGCGACCTCGTCGGGTCTTGCCCGCACGGCGAGCATGCCGCCCGGCGGGGTGCCGTCGAGCTGGGCGATGCGGTCCGCCATCAGGGCCACGGCGTCGGCCGGGTCGAAGACGCCGGCGAGGGTGGCCGCGGCGACCTCTCCGACGCTGTGCCCGAGCAGGGCCGCGGGCCGCACCCCGGCGTCGAGGACCGTCCGGCCGACAGCCCAGTTGAGCGAGAACAGCAGCGGCTGCGCGGTGCGCGGACCGTCGGCCTCCGGGCCGGTGCGGGCGGCGAGCCAGTCGGCGCGCAGGTCGAACCCGTGCGCACGCCACAGCTCCAGGACCTCGTCCATGCGGGTCCGGAAGCCCGGGTGGGCGTAGTACAGGCCGACGCCCATGCCGGGCTGCTGCGCGCCCTGTCCGGGGAACAGCAATACGGCCGGCTGCGGTGCGGTCACGGCGGGTCTCCTCTCTTCGCTGTCCCGCCATGCTGGGGGCGCTGCCTGGAGCCTCGGTCGACCCGGGGCACAACGGCCGCGGCCGGGCGGCGCGGCTCCCGCACGGCCCTCGTGCCGTCCCGGAGCGGCCCCGGACCGGGCCGCTCCAGCCGTTCTGGACCACCTGTCCACCGACCGGCCGGAGTGTTGTCCCCAGCCGGAGGCACGCGACCCGTCGCCCCGGTGCGCCGCGGGCAGAACGACGGCCGCCGGACCGGGCAC
>NZ_JBHVDD010000166.1:0-8104 GCF_042802995.1 Streptomyces sp. NPDC057438 | reverse complement strand
ACGCAACTCGGGCCTGAACGTGGACCTCAACCCGGCCGCCGCCGTCGCGTGCAACGCCCGCTTCCAGGGCGAATCCATCGCCGTCCGCTATCCGGGCGGCGACCTCACCTACACCCAGCTCGACGACAAGGCCGCCCGCCTGGCCACCGTCCTCGCAGACGGCGGCATCGGCGACGGAGACCGGGTCGCCCACCTCGGCCTCAACAGCAGCTCCTTTCTCGTCACGCTGCTCGCCGCGCACCGGCTGGGGGCCGTGTTCGTCCCGGTCAACTTCCGGCTCGCCGAGGCCGAGTTGGAGGCGGTGCTCGTCCGCAGCGGCGCCACCGCCCTCGTCTGCGAGGAGGGACACCGGGAAAGCGTCGACAACGTGCGCGACAGGACCGCCCTCGCGCGTTTCCTCCTCGTGGACGACGACTGCGAGGTGCCGACCGCGGGCGCATCGGGCTGGGAGCCATGGGCACCCCGCATCGCAGCCGCTGCTCCCACGGCTTCCATCGCCGCCAAGGGTGCCGACGACCCGGCGATCCTGATGTTCACCTCCGGCACCACCGGCACGCCCAAGGGTGTCGTCCTCACCCATGGAAACGTCTGGTGGAACTCCGTGAATGTCGAGCTCCGTATCGACACACGTCGTGGCGACGTCACCTATGCCGCCGCTCCGCTGTTCCACATCGGCGCCCTGAACAGCTTCGTGCTCCGCACGCTGGTGCGTGGGGGCACGGTGGTGATCAGGCGCGGGTTCGACCCGCGGACGTGTCTCGAAGACCTGGTCACCCACCAGGTCAACTCCATGTTCGGCGTCGCCCAGATGTTCGCCGCCCTGGCGAGACAACCCGGCCTGTTCGACGAGGACCTGAGCCACCTGCGGTCGATCGTGGTCGCGGGCGCGCCCGTGCCGCCCTCACTCATCGAGCTCTACGCCAAGCACGGCGTGCTGCTCCAGCAGGCCTGGGGCCTGACCGAGACGGCACCCTTCGCCACGCATCTGCCCATCGAGCGCACCCTGGACAAGATCGGTTCCGCGGGCATCCCCATGCCGTTCACCGAAGTCCGGGTTGTCGACGCGGCCACCAACACGCCCCTCCGGCCCGGGGAGCCGGGAGAGATCGTCGTCCGCGGCCCCAACGTCGCCGCCGGCTACTGGAACACCCCGGAGGCGAACCGCGCGGCCTTCGACGAGGAGGGCTGGTTCCACTCGGGCGACATCGGTTACCTCGACGAGGACGGTTACCTGTACATCGTCGACCGGCTCAAGGACATGATCATCAGCGGGGGTGAGAACGTCTATCCGGCGGAGGTCGAGCGGGTGCTGGCCTCCATGCCGGGTGTGGTCGATGTCGCCGTCGTGGGGATTCCCGACGAACAGTGGGGCGAGACCGTACAAGCCGTCGTGAGCGTGGACGACACGGCGGCGATCACCCTGGAGGCCGTACACGAGTACGCGGCCGGACAGCTCGCCCGCTACAAGCTGCCCCGACGCCTGAAGATCGTGCCGGCTGTCCCCAGGAACGCCTCGGGAAAGCTGGACAAGGCCGGCGTCCGGCGGCTGGCCGACGAGGGGAACTGACGATGCTCACCGTGCCGGCCCTGCCCGTGCTCGACATCCCCGGCCCCTGGCAGACCACCGTGGAGTCGTGGACGCGCTTCACGGGCAGACTGCGCATGCGCGGCCCGAGCGGCGAGGCCGTCGTCGCAGTGGAACGCTGCGCGGCCGGCCGGCTCCGCGACGCCTACCCGGTCGGCGCCCGGGATGTGGAACTTCTGATCGACACCGGCCTGCGGGCCGATCACCTGCCGGAAGTCCTCCGGCAGCTGGTACGCGCCGTCCAGGCAGCGGATCCCGGCTGCCGCCGGGTGGTCTATGCCGTGACGGAGGGCGACCGGGCTGGTGTCGAGGCCGCAGAGGCGACCGGCTTCCGGTACGCCGTCGACGTCGATCTCCAGGACGAGCAGCTGAGCCTGCTGGTGGCCGAACCCGACTGGGTCACCGTCACGGACATGGACCTGGATCGCGTACCGGGAACCTGACGAGCCGGGTCGTGGCCGTGCCCTGTCATCGCCCCCACTCCCCCGCCCGGCCGACCGTTTCGACCAGCTGCGGCTCACCGAGCTTCTTGCACAGCTTCATCACGTGACCCGGACGGTGTTGGTGAAGGGGTCGACGTTCTCGTCCCGTTCCTTCTCCGGCAGTTGCTCGGCCGCGACCACCGCACCTTCGGCAAGGAGCAGCTCAATGAGGACGGCCGGCCTGCCTGACGGTGGGTGCGTCAGTGGCCTCGGTGGCGGGCGCGTCCGCTCTCGTGGCGAGCGCACCGGCACCGACGCCGACAGCACCTCGTGCAGCCGCTGCCGCCGGCCGACCTCGTTCCAGTCCCGCCGGCCGACGCCGGCACGTCATGCCCGACCGGCACCTGAGGTGTGCCCTCAGGCCCGGGGACGAGCGTGTCGCGGACGTCGTACCGGCCGGGTCGGCTCGTAGACGGGCAGGTTCGTCGTCATCCCCCTCTCGGCCGCGCGAGCGGCGGCGATGTCGGGGAACGACAGATCGCTGATCACCGGGACCCAGGGAGCCGGCTCGGCTTCGAAGGCGTAGGACATGGTGCTCTGCTCCTCGGGAACCTCTCACCCGCGCGATCGTCGGGACGGTAACCAGCGCCCCGCGCCATAGGTGACACCCAGCGTCAGGATCCCCGCGGCGTTTCCGTGAAGGTGGCCGGTCGCATGGGATCCCCAGTGCGGTCAGGTTGGCGGGGTGGGCCAGAGGGCGGTGACATCGTCGGCCGGAGGTTCGGTGATCATGCGGCCGGCGTCGGCCGGGGAGCCGCCGATGGCCCGGGAGTTGCCCTCGGCTTTCGCGGCGTACGGCGGCCAGCCCGGGGAGCCGGTGGCGGCGAAGGCGGCCCAGGAGCCGACGAGGGTGTCGCGGGCGGTGAGGTGTTCGGGTGTATCGGCGCCGACGAGGGCCAGTTTGTCGAAGACGTGGAGCAGGTCGGCGCCGTGGAAGGCGCCCATGGCCGGTCCGCACGGTTCGTCGAGGAGGAGGTAGTGGTAGGCGCGGCCTCCCGCCCCTGCCTGGGCCTGAGCCAGACGCGTGGCCGGGATCCGGTAGAGGGCGTCGGTGAGGAAGGCACCGCGCAGGGCTGACAGGTCGCCGGCGTCGGCGACACGGCTCCGGTAGGCGTTGAGGAGCTTCTCCGGTTCCCTGACACCGGCGCGCCGCATCTCGGTGTACAGGGCTGTTTCGCCCTCGGGGCGGAAGGAGTCACCGCCGATCATCTGGAAGACGCGGACTTCGTCGCGGGTGGCGCCGACGAGCAGGGGGATGTCGGCGGCGGCGCCGCCGGCGACGGCCTGCTGCGGGGCGACGGGCAGCACGCCGCCGTCGAGTACGGCACCCCAGGAACGGCCGCCGGGCAGATTGCGCTGCCCGATGTCGCCGGTGACGACGGTGCCCTGCGCGTCCAGGATCCGCTCGCAGGTGACGGTGAGCAGGTCCTCTGCGCCATTGAGGCGGAGTGCGGTGATCAGATCCTCGGCCATGGTGGTGGCGGTGGCCCTGTCGAAGATCCGGGACGTGCTGCCGCTCTGCAGGATCGCCTTGTGGAAGAGGCCTGCGGCCGCGGGTGCGGCCAGCAGGGCCCCGATGGAGAAGGCACCGGCGGACTGGCCCGCCACGGTGATGTTGCCGGGGTCACCGCCGAAGGAGGCGATGTTGTCCCGCACCCAGCGCAGAGCGGCCATCTTGTCCTGCAGGGCGAGATTGGTGGACCCGGCCCACCGGCTGCCGAGGTCGGCCAGGTGCAGGAAACCGAGGGCTCCCAGGCGGTAGTTGGCGGTGACGACGACCGCGCCGGTCTGCCGGGCGAGCGCGGCCCCGTCGCTGTAGGGGGGTGCGGCGGAGCCGGCGTCGTATCCGCCGCCGTAGATCCACACGATGACGGGGCGCAGGGCGTCCTCGGCCCTCGTCGTGGGCGTCCAGACGTTGAGATACAGGCAGTCCTCGGACGTCTCCCGGATCTCCGCCGTGGGGAAGGTGGGGAAGGACGACTTCTGGCTCGCCCCCGGCACCAGCGAAGACGCCCCCTGCGCGGGCGCCGGTGCGAAGCGGTCGGCCCGGCGGACACCCTGCCACGGCCGGGGCGGCTGGGGCGGGCGGAACCGCAGCTCGCCCACCGGTGGTTCCGCGAAGGGGATACCGGCGAAGAGACGACCCCCGCCGGGACGTGCGCATCCGCGAACGGTACCCGCGGCGGTATCAGCCAGAAGTGTGTCTGTCATGGGCGTGAGCTGCCTTCCCAAGGATGCGAGGTCAGGTGGGCGGAGGTGAGCATTCCACCCCTACGTGACATCGTCCGTCAGGATTTACGCTCACTTTCGTGAAAGCCGACCGACTGCTGTCCATCCTGTTGCTCCTCCAGACCCGCGAGCGGATCACCCACGTCGAGCTCGCCGAACGCCTGGAGGTATCGGTCCGCACCGTCTACCGGGACGTCGAAGCACTGTCCGCCGCCGGTGTCCCGGTGTGGACGGAGCGCGGCCGCAGCGGCGGTGTGCGGCTGCTGCCCGGCTACCGCACCGACGTCACCGGGCTGACCAACGACGAGGCACGCGCCCTGTTCGTCCTCGCCACCGAGGGCACGCACGACGCGCTCGGCCTGGGCGAGGCGATCCGCTCCGCACTGCGGAAGGTCATGGCCGCACTGCCCGCCCCGCACCGCGGCGAGGCCGAGCGCACCAGCGAGCGCATCCTCATCGACCCCGTCCGCTGGATGCACGGAACCGAAACGGCCACCGACACCCATCTCGCAGAGCTCCAGCACGCCGCCTTCACCGACCGCCGGCTCCAGCTGACCTATCGCAGCGGCGACGCCCGCGAACCGCGCGGTTACACCGTGGACCCGTACGGGCTGGTCAGCAAGGCAGGCGTCTGGTACCTGGTCGCCGACCGGGACGGTGAGCCCCGGCTGTTCCGCGCCGACCGCGTCCTTGCCGCCGCGGTCACCGACGAACCCGTCCACCGCCGTCCCGGCCAGAACCTCGCCACCGTCTGGGCCCTGCTGCGCGAACGCTTCGAGAGCCTGCCGGACGGCCTCCGCGTCCACTGCCGGGTACACCGCGAGCAACTGGATCTCTTCCAGCGCCTGTTCGCCTCCCAGCTGGTCGCGCCGCCCCACCCCGCGGACGGCGGTTGGGCCCGCGCCGAACTCGCCTTCCGCGAACTTCCCGACGTACGCGGCCTGCTGTCCCTGGGCGCCACCGTCGAGGTCCTCGACCCGCCCGAGGCCCGCGCCGAACTCGCCGCCGTGGTCGCCGAACTCGCCACCCTCTACGGTGCACCCGCCTGACGCCACCGACCGACCCGCACAAAACGGCACGTCGGCATCGAGACCACCACCGCATGCGTCGCGCTGCGCCGACCGGTCCCGTCGCCCCTGCGCGGTGCGGCCGTCCCGTCCATGGCAATCAACGCCGGCCCGACCCCTCCCCGCCTGCGGCCGGATCGGCCGCAGCCCTGGGAACAGGCCAGTAGACGACTGGTAATCCGGCGACGGACAACCTCGTTCTGTTCCAGCTCGTCGACCAGAGGGGCGGCGTGGTCCGAGGCGCTGATGAGGCGCGGCCGGTCGCGTCGCTCGGACCGGGCAGAGACGTGACAGTCGAGTGCACCCTGCGTCCGCCCAGGAGTTCGTCCCCCGGAGCCTGCGTGGCTCCACGACCACTCACCTGAGCGCGCCCACCACACCGTCGAGCGCCGAGTCGGTTTCAGGCCGTCGGCGCCACCAACGACGACCAGAAGGCGAGGGCCGGCGGGGCCGGGACCGGATGCTCGGGCAGGGCGCGACGGGCCGCCGAGGCGGTTGGCGGCAGTCCCTCGTGGCCGCAGCTCGGCCTTCCGTCGCGACGTGGGAGCCGGCTCATGCCGATGGCGCCGGTGAAGAGGGCCTTCCCAGCGGCACTCCGTCCGCTTTCGGATGCGCTCCGGGGGGGGGGAGGAGCTGGAAGGCTGCAGGGAAAGGCTGGACGGTTACGACCGTGCGGGCCCCTGCACCGGGCCGCGTGCGGAGTGGGCCAACAGCTTGGTCACCAGCTCGCGCAGGATCAACCGCTCGACCGGGGTGAGCGGCTCCACGAGGTCGGCGGTGACCTGCGGGCCATGCGCGGCGAGGGCGCGTTCCAGCAGTTCACGCCCTTTCGGGGTGGCTTCCAGGAGCGCGGCCCGGCGGTCATCGGGGTGGGGGTGGCGGGCGAGCAGCCCGGCCCCCTCCATGCGGGCGATCAGCCGGGTCAGCCCGCCCGAGGTGAACGACAGGTCATCGGCCAGGCGGGCGCTGGTGGTCCGGTTCTCCGGGTGGCGGGCCAGACGCAGGAGCACCTCGAACTCGGAACCGCCCAGCCCCGTGGCCTCGCGGATGGTGCGCTCGGCCTGTCCGCCGATCGCGTCCGTCAGTCGCAGGATGTCGCCGTACAGGACGACGGCCTCATCGTTCAGCAGCTCACCCATAAAGCTGACGATACAGCAATCCAAGACGCCTCTTGAGTGCCAAGTCACCGCGTCACCCGGCGACATGACTCACTTGAAGATTGAAATAAAGCTGCGCGGGAAGGTATCTTCCTTCCGTCCATCGCACTGCAGCACCGCACTGAAGGGGAACGTCCATGTCGGTCGGACGACGTCAGGTACTCGCCGCAGGTTCACTCACGGCCGCCGGGGTCGCATGGGGCGCCGGAACGGGATACGCCGCGAAGCCCGGCGAGGAGGCCAAGAGCCTGAAACAGCTGTACCGCGAGGCGAAGGCGGAGGGCGGCACCCTCACCGTCTACGCCGGCGGCGACACCGCCACCCAGCAGGACGGCAACAAGGCCGCCTTCGAGAAGGCGTTCCCAGGCATCACGCTGAACATCGTCGTGGATTACAGCAAGTTCCACGACGCCCGCGTCGACAACCAGCTCGCCACCGGCTCCCTCGTCCCGGATGTCGTACAACTGCAGACCCTGCAGGACTTCCCCCGCTGGAAGCACGAAGGCGCCCTGCTCCCCTACAAGCCGGCCGGCTTCTCCCGCGTCCACCCGGCGTTCAAGGACCCCGACGGCGCGTGGACCGGCATCTTCGTCGACGCCTTCTCCACCATCTACAACGTCGACAAAGCCGGCGGCACGACACCCGCCTCGGCCCGGGACCTCCTCGACCCACGCTGGAAGGGGAAGATCGTCTCGACCTATCCGAACGACGACGACGCGGTCCTGTACCTGTACAGCCTCATCGTCGACAAGTACGGCTGGGAGTGGCTGCGGCGGTTCGTCGCGCAGGACGTGGCCTGGGTGCGAGGTACGCAGGAACCCGCGGACCGGGTCGAGGCGGGCAGCGCGGCCGTCGCACTGGGCACGGACGGCATGCTGACACCGGCAGCGGGCGTGAAGACCCGCTTCGTCGTCCCGAAACACGACCCGTTCATGGCATGGGCCCAGCGCGCCGCCATCTTCAGGCACGCGAAGCACCCCGCCGCCGCGAAGCTGTACCTGAACTGGTGGCTGTCGAAACAAACGCAGTCCGACTTCTACATGTGGTCGGTGCGCACCGACGTCCAGCCCCACGCCGGCTACCGCCCCATCTGGGAGTACCGCAACGCCCACCTCGACGGTTTCGAGGACTTCATGGCCGATCGGGCTCTCGTCGAGCAGTTCAGGCAACAGCTCACGCTCTACGTCGGCGAGGTGACGGGGGCACCCTCCCCGGGATGGCTCGGCCTGCACCCCGGGCGCTGACCGGGACGACGGCCCCACGCCACGAAGCTCCGGCCGACGTCTGCTTCCACGGGGTCCGGCGGTTCGTCAGCACCAAGAAGGACTCCGGGCGGACACCTGCGAGATCTGCGGGATGTCTGTGAGCACTGGTGATGTCACGGTGCATCACATCCGCACCCTTGCTGCTCTCGCTCCAGACGGACGGCCGCCGTCCGGCTGGGCGCACGTCGTGCTCGATCGGCGCCGAGAGACGGTCGTGGCCTACGACGCCCGCCACGATCGCATCCTCGAGGCACAAGCGGCCAGATCGATCACACCGTGAGTGCTCGCGTGGTTGGGCCGGCGGCGCACACGCGTGCGC
>NZ_JBHVDD010000165.1:0-8151 GCF_042802995.1 Streptomyces sp. NPDC057438 | reverse complement strand
GCCCGGCGGCGACCGGTAATCACGGTCGCCGCCGGGCTGTTCGGCCGCCGGTCAGGGTCACGGTCACACCAGCAGACGCAGCGGCTTGCGCAGCAGCTCTCCGACCGTGCGCAGATACTCAGCCGCGGGTGCTCCGTCGACGGCGCGGTGGTCGAACGTGAGACTCAGGGTCAGCACCCGGGTCCGCAGCGGCCGGTCGTCCCGCCACTCGACCCCGTCCCTGAGCGCGCCCACCCCGAGGATGGCGACATTGCCGGGGTTGATCACCGGGGTGAAGAAGTCCACGCCGTAGCCGCCCAGCGAGGTGACGGTGAAGGTGGCGCCCTCCAGCTGGTCCGGGCCGATACGCCCGTCGCGGGCGGCCCGCGCCAGCTCCTTCGACCGGCGGGCGATCTCCGGCAGGGGCAGTGCCGCCGCGTCCTCGATCACCGGGACCAGAAGGCCGCCCGGCACGGCCACGGCGAAGCCGAGGTGGATGGCGTCGAGCAGATGGACGCCGTCCTGGCGCACGGTGGCGTTGAGCAGCGGGTGTTCGCGCAGGGCCAGCGCGGCGGCCTTCAGCAGGAAGTCGTTGAGGCTGGGGACGGGGAGGTCGCCGTCGGCCCATTCCTCCTTGAGCCGGTCCCGCAGGGTCACCACGGCGTCCATCCGCACCTCGTACCCGTGGGTCAGCTGCGCCATCTCCTGGAGGCTGGCGTGCATCCGGCGGGCGATGGTGCCGCGCATCCCAGTGAGGGGGAGGACGTCTCCCGGCCGGGGCGGTGCGGTGTTCCTGCGGACGGACACCGGTGCGGGCGCCGGTGTCGGCGCCGGCGTGACGGGGTCGAGGTCGGACCTGCGGATCCGGCCGCCGGGCCCGGTGCCGTTCACGTCCGCGAGGTCGATGCCGCGCTCCTTCGCCAGACGGCGGACCAGCGGCGAGACGGGGAGGGCGGGGGCGGACGCCGGGGCAGGAGCAGGAGCAGGGGCAGCGGCGGCGGCTTCGGCGAGGAACTCCTCCACGTCCTCGGAGACGATCCGTCCGCCGGGTCCGGTGCCGCGTACGACGGTGAGGTCGACGCCGGCCCCGGACGCCACCCGTCGGGCGTTCGGCGAGGCGAGGAGCCGGCCGCCTGGGGCGCGGGCGGCGGGGGTGTCGCCGAGCGAGGAGACGGCCGCCGCCGCGTCCGGGGCGGCCGTCGGCGCGGTGGCGGTGGAACCGGACCCGGCCGGCATCGGCGTACCGGTCGGGTCCGGCGGCTGTTCGCCCTCGGCCAGCAGCCAGCCGATGAGCGCTCCGGCGGGGAGGGTGGTGCCCGCCGGGACCAGCGGGTGGAGCCGGCCCCCGGCCTCGGCCTCGACGTCCACGTCGACCTTGTCGGTGGCCAGCCGCAGCAGCGCGTCGCCCTCCGCGACGGCCGCGCCGGTGGGCACGAGCCATGCGTCGATCGTGCCTTCCTGCATGGTCAGACCGATCTTCGGCAGCAGAACCTCGACCGCCACGTCGGTCACGCCCTTTCGAGGAGGCGCCGGCAGCCCTGGGCGATCCGGACGCGATCGGGAACGTAGGCCTTCTCCAGGACCGGGGAGAACGGCACCGGGGAGAAGGGGGCGCCGATCCTGAGGACCGGCGCGTCGAGGTGGTCGAAGGCCGCGTCCTGGATCTGGGCGGCTATCTCCGCGCCGAGCCCGCCGAAGGTGACGGCCTCGTGCACCACGAGGGCCCGGTTGGTGCGGCGCACGGAGGCGAACATGGTCTCGGTGTCCAGGGGCTGCACGGTACGCGGGTCGATCACCTCGATCTCCACGCCCTCGGCGGCGAGTTCGTCGGCCGCCGCGAGGGCCTCGCCCACCATGCGGCCCAGCGCGATCACGGTGACGTCGGACCCCGGCCGGGCGGTGTGCGCACGGCCCAGCGGGATGCCGTAGATCTCCTCGGGCACCTCGCCGGTACTGCCGAGCAGGACCTTGTTGAGCATCACGACGACCGGGTTGTCGTCCCTGATCGCCGCGACGGTGAGCCCCTTGGCGGTGTACGCGTCGGACGGCATCACCACCTTGAGGCCGGGCACATGGGCGAGCCAGGCCTCCAGGCTCTGGCTGTGCTGGGCGGCGGCGCCCAGGCCCGCTCCGGAGGCGGTGGTGATGGTCAGCGGGACGGACACCGAGCCGCCGAACATGTACTTCATCTTGGCGGCCTGGTTGACGATCTGGTCGAGGCAGACGCCGATGAAGTCCATGAACATCAGGTCGACGACGGGCCGCAGTCCGCGCGCGGCGGCTCCCACCCCGAGGCCGACCAGGGCGGCCTCGGAGATCGGGGTGTCGATCATGCGGCGGGGACCGAACTCGTCGAGCAGGTTGTCGAACATGCGGAAGACGCCGCCGTATCCGGCCACGTCCTCGCCGGCGACGAAGACGTTCTCGTCCTCGCGCATGGCCTGCGCGAGCCCTTCGTTGAAGGCCTTGACGTAGGTGAGTTTGCGGGCCGTGCCTTCCGGGGCGGCGGCCTGTGCTTCGGTGCGGGTGGTCATGGCGGTCATCCCGAGTAGACGTTGGCCAGCAGGTCGGCGGTGTCGGGCAGGGGGCTCGTCTCGGCGTACGCGATGGCCTCGGCGATCTCCTCGCGGGTGCGCCGCCAGGTGTCGTCCAGCTCCGCGCGGGTGGCGGTGCCGTCGGCGAGGGCGCGGGCTTCGAGCAGGTCGATGGGGTCACGGGCCCTCCACTCGGCGACCTCCTCGTCCGAGCGGTAGGGGTGGCGCAGTCCCTTGACACCCTGGTGGTCGTAGAAGCGGTAGGTCTTGGCCTCGATCATCATGGGACCGCCGCCGGAGCGGGCCCGCTCGACGGCCTCTCCGGCGGCCCGGTGGACGGCGACGGCGTCCATGCCGTCGACGACGACGCTGGGCATGCCGTAGGCGGCCGCCCGCTCGGCCACGTCGGTGAGCAGCATGTGCCTCGACTGGGGCGTGAACTCGGCGTAGCCGTTGTTCTCACAGACGAAGACGACGGGCAGGTCGAGGACGGCGGCCATGTTGGCGCCCTCGTGGAAGGCGCCGATGTTCGTGGCACCGTCGCCGAAGAAGGTCACGGCGACGCTGTCCTCGCCCTTGTACCGGGCGGCGAAGGCGGCGCCCACCGCGATCGGGACACCCGCTCCGACGATCCCGTTGGCGCCGAGCATGCCGCGGGTGACGTCGTTGATGTGCATGCTTCCGCCGCGGCCGAGGCAGGCGCCGGTGACCCGGCCGTACAGTTCGGCGTACATCTCCCGCAGGCCCACCCCCTTGGCCACGGCGTGCCCGTGTCCGCGGTGGGTGGAGGTGATCTGGTCGTCGTCGCGCAGGGCGGCCATCACTCCGGCGGCCACGGCTTCCTGGCCGACATAGAGATGCAGGAAGCCGGGCAGTTTGCCGGCCTCCATGAGCTTGCCCGCCTCGGTCTCGAAGAGCCGGATACGCACCATGCGTTCGTGGAGATCCTTGATGACCCGCGCGGTGACCTGCGCGGACTTCTTCGACGCCGTCGACGCTCGTTGAGCCATCGTCCGCCCCTTCGCCCGAGGGAAGTTGCCAAGCAATCGGACTTACTTGTGCCGGTCTACAGTAACCAGCATGGGGCACCTTACTGAACATGGTCTCTAATTACTACGCCCCGGACCGGGCTCCTGCCCCCGCGTGTCCACCAGCTCCACGGCATTGCCCTCCGGATCCGACCAGAAGCTGACCCGCCGCCCCCGCGCCAGGACGACCACCGGGTCCGACAGGGGCCGGGCACCGGCGGCCGCCAGCGCTCCGATCACCGGGTCCATGTCGTCGAGATGGAAGGTCAGGTACGACAGCCCCGGCCGCACGGCCGGGCCGAGCACCCCGGCCGGCGACGCCACCGGCGCCGGGAGTGACGGGGGTGACGAGGGAAGGAGCAACTTCACGCACCCTCCGGAGGGCACCTGGAGCCAGACCACGACCAGCCCACCGCCGAGGCCCGCCGGACCGCCGACGGACTCCGGCACCCGCGAGCGGCGCACGGTGCGGCACCCGAGCACGTCACCGTAGAAGCGCTCCATCGCCTCCAAGTCCCGCACCACCACGCCCACCTCGAACGGCAGGGTCATGCCCACCACACCCACCCCCACGGGACACCGAGCGGCCACTTCGCCACTTTCTATTGACAGACCACACTAAGTCCTGTTGTCGTTTCGGACACAGCCCAGCTGTCGCATTCCGAAGCCGGTCACCGGCTCGCGGCTGGGAGGATTGTGAGGACATCGTGGTCCAGACCAGTTCGCCGGAGATACGGGAGACGGACGCCGGGAGCGAGCCGCGCTCGGCCCCCTCGGCCCCCTCGACTCCCGACTACTCCTCGTGGATCAGCCGGGACCGGTCCACCGACGCCGCGTCCGTGGAGATGCGGCGGGAGGCCGCCGAGCTCGTCGAACGCGTGATGGCGCACTACCGCGACGGCACGACGCACCAGGCGGACGGCCAGTGGACGGAACCCGTCGCCCATTACCTCGACGCCGACCGCTGGCGCCGGGAGACGGACGCCGTCCACCGCACCGTCCCGCTGCCGCTCGCCATGTCCTGCGAGCTGCCCGGCCCCCACACCTACAAAGCGATCGACGTCCTCGGCGTCCCGGTGCTGATCACCCGGGACCGCCAGGGCGCCGTGCACGCCATGATCAACGCCTGCCGGCACCGGGGCGCCCGGCTCCTGGAACCCGGGTGCGGCGTCTCCAAACGGCTGACCTGCCCCTACCACTCCTGGTCCTACGACCTCAGCGGTGAACTGCGTGGTGTGTACGCCGAGAAGACCTTCGGCGAGGTCCCGCGCGGGGGGCGCGGCCTCGTCACGCTGCCCGCCGGGGAGCGGGCCGGCATCGTCTTCGTCTCACTGGACCCGGCCGCCGAACCCGACCTGGACGCCTGGCTGGGCGACCTGCAGCCCCTGCTGGAAGGGCTGCGGCTGGCGGAGTGCCACCACTACTCCACCGGCGAACTGACCAGCCCGAACTGGAAGGTCACCCTCGACGGATACCTGGAGACCTACCACTTCGCCTCGCTGCACCCGAAGACGGTGTTCGAGACGAACCTCTCCAACATGATGGCCCACGACACCTGGGGCCCCCACCAGCGCATCGCCCCCGCCCTGCGCCCGATCGCGCAGGCGGTCGAGCTGCCCCCGGACCAGCGTGACCCGGGCGACTGCGTGGGCCCCATCTACTGGCTCTTCCCCGGCCTGGCGATCGCCGGCGGCTGGCGGCAGAAGATCGCCGTCTCCCTGGTGCTTCCCCGGACGGCCACCGAGTCGGTGACCCAGCAGATCATCCTGCTGCGGGAACCGGCGGTCACCGAGGAGGAGCGCCAGGCCGCCGACCGGTTCGGCGAGTGGTTCCACGAGGTGGTCCGCGACGAGGACTACGCGACCACCTACGGAGTCCAGAAGGGCCTCGCCGCCCTCGACGGGACCGACTTCGTCTTCGGACGCAACGAGCCCGGACTCCAGCACTTCCACCGCACCATCCACCAGTCCCTGGACAGAGCCGCAGGCGCCACCAGGTGACGAACCAACCACACTCGCGGGAGAACACCATGGTGGCCAAGGGCAGCCTCGACGGACGTGTCGCGGTGATCACGGGCAGCACGCGCAGCATCGGCCGCGCCATCGCCGAGGGATTCCTCGCCGACGGCGCCACGGTCGTCGTCAGCGGCCGCAGCGAGCTCAAGGGCAAGCAGGCACTGGAGGAACTGGACGCCGGGGACCGGGCCGTCTTCCACCCCTGCGACGCCAACAGCCAGGAGGACATCGAGAACCTCGCGGACTTCGCCGCCGAGCGCTTCGGACGGCTCGACATCTGGGTCAACAACGCCGGCGGCACCTCGGGCTTCGCCCCGATCCACCAGCTCAGCGACGATGCCTGGCACGACGCCCTCAAGCTGAACCTCAACGCCTACTTCTACGGCACCCGGCGCGCCCTGCCGGCCATGCTGGCGGCCGGCTGGGGACGCATCATCAACATCTCCTCCGTCGAGGGCAAGCAGGCCAACAAGCCGGCGATCAGCCACTACATCACCAACAAGCACGCGATCCACGGCCTGACGAAGGCGACCGCCTTCGAGTACGGCACCCAGGGCATCACCTGCAACGCCATCTGTCCCGGCGCCGTCGACACCGACCTGATGCGGGCCGCGGGACCGGCCGCGGCGGAGGCCGAGGGCATCACGTACGAGGAGTGGCTGAACCGCTTCGCGGAGCACGCGGCCACCAAGCGGATCACCACCGTGGAACAGATCGCGGCCGTCGCCTCCCTCCTCGCCGGCGACGCCGGCGCCGGTATCACGGGCACGCTGATCAGCGTGGACGGCGGAACGGCCCAGTGGTAGGCAGCGGGACGGACGGCGGGAGACCTTCGGTCATGAAGAGCTGGATCACGGACGGGCAGCGCAGTGAGCGGCTGCCCCACTACACCCGGGCCAACGCGGGCGAGACCCTTCCGGAACCGGCCAGCCCGCTCGGCTGGACCCTGGTCTGGGGGCGCGGTCTGCACGGCTGGCGCAAGGGCTTCGTCGGCTTCGGGATCTACCACGAGGAAGAGGTGGCCGGGCCCTGGCCGCCGTTCGCCGGGATGTTCGGCGGCTACTTCTACCTCAACCTGTCGCACATGCGGCTGTTCGGCATCCGTATGGGACAGACGGCGGACCAGATCGACGCCGCCTTCGTCGGCCGGCGCTCCGACACCCCCGTCTACACGGCGCACCCCGACGACCAGGATCCGGAGTTGACCGCCAAGGCCGGCGGCACGCTCCAGCGGATGCTCGGCCAGAGCGGCTTCCCCGAGGCGGACGCCGACCAGGGGCGGCTGCGCCGCCTGCGCCGCGACCGTCCTGACCTGTCCGGGCTCGCGGACGACCGACTTCTCGCGCACGCGCGGTCGTTGCTGGACGAGGTGGAGACGACCTTCCGGCGGCACGTCGAGTCGTCGCTGCCCGCGTCCGTCGGACCCGCCATCCTCGGTCCGCTGTGCGAGAGCGTGGGCCGCCCCGGCGCCATGCTGGACCTCATCGGCGGTCTCGGCGACGTCGACTCGGCCTCCCCCTCGGACGGGCTGTGGACGCTGTCCCGCCAGGTCGCGGCGTCCACGGAACTGACCGCGCTGTTCGACGAGGGCCCGGCCGCCGTGGAACGGGCGCTCGACGGGGCGGTCGGGGACGTGAAGGCGTTCCGTGACGCGTTCGAGGAGTTCCTGGCCGCGTCCGGCGACCGCGGCCCCAACGAGTGGGACATCCACGCCCTGTCCTGGGAGGCGGCGCCCGTCCAGGCCCTGGCCCTGGTCGACCGGATCCGGCACAGCGCCGCCGACGACTCCCCGGCCGCCCGGCGCGCCCGGCTCACCGAGAGCCGCGAGCGGACCGCGCGGGAGATCCGGGAGGCGTTGCCCGAGGACACGCGGCCGATGTTCGACGCCGGTATGCACGCCTCGAAGGTGTGGATCCCGGCCCGCGAACGCACCAAGGCCAACTGCGTGACCGTCGTCAACGAGATCCGGATGGCGGTACGGGAGCTGGGTCGCCGCGGTGTCGAAGCGGGGCGCTTCGCCCGGCCCGAGGACGTGATGATGCTGCTGGACACCGAACTCGACGACTACGTCGCCGACCCGGAGCCGTTCGGACCGGTCATCGCGCAACGGCTGCGGGAGTACGCCGCGCTGCACGAGTTGGAGCCGCCGTTCTTCATCGCCGACGACGCCCGGACGGCGCTCGACACCTGGCCGCGCCGCGCCGAGGAACAGACCGAGTCCGCGGTCGAGGGTGACGTGCTCAGCGGCGTGGGCGGGAGCCACGGCACCTACACCGGCCGGGTCCGGGTGGTCACCGACCCCGCCTCGTGCGAGGCGCTGGAGCCAGGGGAGGTGCTGGTCGCGCCGATCACCGACGCGGCCTGGACACCCCTGTTCCTGGTCGCCGGAGCGGCCGTCGTGGACGTGGGCGCGCTCAACAGCCACGCCGTCGTGGTGTGCCGCGAGCTGGGCATCCCCGCCGTCATCTCCGTCGAGGGCGGAACGCGCAGACTGCGGGACGGCATGATGATCACGGTCGACGGGGGCAAGGGCACCGTCACCGTGGACGGTGTCCCGGCGCCACTGGGCGTCTGAGAAGCACGTGGGCCCGCCGC
>NZ_JBHVDD010000164.1:0-8317 GCF_042802995.1 Streptomyces sp. NPDC057438 | reverse complement strand
TCCGCGATCAGCACCCGGATCGCCGCCTCGTTCACGCCGGTGATCCTGCCACAGCGGCCGGCACCGGGAAGGCGGCGGTCACCCGCCAGCCGCCGTCGTCGGTGGGGGCGGCGGTCAGCGTGCCCTCCACCGCCTCGACGCGTTCCCGCAGGCCGACCAGGCCGAAGCCGCCGCGCCCGCCGACCGGGGCGGCGTGGTGCCCGGCCGGTGCCGTACGCCTCGACCCGCAGCCGGTGCCCGTCCACATCGACCCGTACGGCGACCACGGCGCCGGGCGCGTGCCGGCGTACGTTGGTCAACGCCTCCTGCACCACGCGGTGCACGGACGTCTCCACCTCGGGGGCGAGCCGTACCACGCGGGCCGCCGCCGCCACGTGCAACTGGGCGTCCTCTTCGTCTCCGGAGAACGCGGAGACCCCAGAGCGACGCTCTCCACGCACGGCCGGCACCTCGCCCCGGCGCTGTTCGCCAACGGGGCGCCCGATCAACGATGCGACCTTGATCAGGTCGGCAAGTTCGCCCTCGGTACGGGACTTCGACGGAATCCTGCTCTTGAGAGAGCCCTGCTCGATGGTGAGCATCTGGTGGCGGACCCCGAAGCGCAGGCCTTCCCGTACGGCGGGTGCCAGTGAGGTGCTGCGGGCGGCAAGGCCTGCGACGAGTGCCGGGTGGTCCGCCACCCAGTTCGGCAGATGGGTGCGCGTCGGGGTGGGCAGTGCTTGCCGCGTGGGCCGGTGCAGGACCAGCGGGGCCACGACGAAGGCCATCGGTCATGGCGGGTCTTCGAACTTGAGCGGGGTCTGGTCTCGGGTGGCCTGTCGCACCGTCACTGACGGTCAGCGGAAGGGGAGTTGGGCCCTGGGTGCAGGAAGCCCGTGGTCGTAAGTGATCATGACTGTTCTCTACGCAGCTTGATCATCTGGACACACGGGCTTGGACAACAATACGACGTTGCTGCTCGACCTGGACGGCCTGGCCGTGGCCAAGGTCGAGCGGCTCGTGGACGGCACCCGGCGCACGATCTCGTCGATCAGGGAACCGGAGTGGGTGGAGCCGTCATCGGTGAATACGCTGAGCACGGGCGGGCCTTCCCGACCCGCGCTGCGAACGCGGGCCTACTCGGAGACCTTCAGAGGATCATTCGGGAAGGTACGCCCTTGGCGTTCGACCCGAGGCTGATCCACAGGTTCCGAGCATTGCTCCTCAGTGTCCGCATTCAGTCACCGTGGTCGTCGGCACCTGGCTGGACCTCGTCGTCCCGGGTCTGGATTACTGCGGCGGCGCGGTGCAGCTCGGCGAGAACCGTGCGGACGGCATTGCGGGCGATGCGTTCGGGACGGTGCAGTACGTCGATGTGGCGGTGGGTGTGTACACCGCTGAGCGGCTTGAGGACGACCGCGGGGTGGGGACGCGCCGTCCAACGCGGCATGAGTGCCAAACCGCCGCCGGCTGCCACGACCTCGGCGACCACGGAGAATTCGTTGACGCGGTGGACGATGTCGGGCCGGCGGTTCGCGGCAGTGGCGATGGCCTCGATGGTGGCCAGCAGCGGGAATCCGTCGTGCACGGTGATCCAGGGCTGATCGGCCACGTCCTGCGGGGACAGCTGGCGCCGTGCGGCCAACGGGTGGTCGATGGGTACCGCGATGTCGAGCGGTTCGCGCAGCAGCGTGGTGGCGGTCACGGTGCGCGGCCATGCCGGAGCGTGGTCGAGCCGGTGGGCGAGCACGAGGTCGTAGTCGCGGGTGAGGCGGGGGAAGTGGTTCTGGGCTACGTCCTCGTCGGCGAGCGCCAGGCGGGGGCGGCCCGGGCCAGTGAGGCCGCGCAGCAGAAGAGGGAAGAACGTGGCCGCTCCACTGTGGAAGGCGGCCACTGAGACGACGCCGTCGGGCTGTTCGACGTAGTCGGTGACGGCGTTCCGTGCTCGTGCCAGGGCGGTCTCCACCTCGATCGCGGCGTCGGCGAGTGCCTGCCCGGCCTCGGTGAGCACCACCCGGCGTCCCGCGTTCGGTGAGCGGCACGGGGATCGAGCGTTGCCGCAGCCGCAGTTGTTGCGAGACCGCCGAGGGCGTCACCAGCAGAGCTTCGGCGACCGCGGTGACGCTGCCGAGTTCTCTCAGTTCCCGCAGGATCCGCAGTTGTCGTGCATCCACCTCAATAGTGTAGGGCTGCTACAGCGTAGTTTCAGAGGTTGGCACTGGGCTTCAGTTTCCTGGTCGGGCAGCGTGTGGCGCATGCGTGATGCCCGCCGTACCGACCTGATACTTCTCCTTGTTGCGATCGTCTGGGGTTCCAGCTACCTGTCGGCGAAGACGGCCACCGCCGTTCTGCCGGTCCTCGTGGTGCTGTTCGCCCGGTATGCCATCTCGGCGGTCGCCTGCCTCGCTCTGGTCGCCTCCCGTGGGGCGTTCCGCCGCTGGACCCGCCCCGAGCTCCGCGTGGGGGCGCTGCTGGGCGTCACGCAGGCGGCGGTCCTGGTGCTGGAGACGTACGGGGTGGCACATACCAGCGCCGCCAACGCGGGCCTGACCATCGTGCTGACGCCGCTGCTGGACCGCACGGGTGGCAGCGGCAGGCTGCCTCTGACGTTCTTCGCGGCTGCCGGTCTGTGCGTCATGGCTGGGGTTCCTTCTGTCCGGCACCGGTCTGCACAC
Source organism: Streptomyces sp. NPDC057438 (assembly GCF_042802995.1). Lineage (NCBI taxonomy): Bacteria > Bacillati > Actinomycetota > Actinomycetes > Kitasatosporales > Streptomycetaceae > Streptomyces > Streptomyces sp. NPDC057438. The sequence goes on along the minus strand of NZ_JBHVDD010000164.1, from coordinate 5,663 downwards.
CGTGAGGACCGGCGACCTGCTGATGCTCGCCGCCGCAGCGGTGCGTGCCGGACACGTCGCGCTCGTCGGTCGACTCTCCGTGGGCCGCGCTCTGCGCCCGCTGCACCTCACGGCCGTCCAGTCCCTCGTCGGCTCCGCACTCTTTCTGGCACCCGCCGCGTCCAACCTGGGGACGCTGGCGCATAGCGATGCCATGACCTGGGGTCAGCTCGTTTATCTGGCTCTGTTCTGCAGCCTCTTCGCCTTCCTGGCGCAGACATGGGCGGTGCAGCGGACGTCAGCCAGCCGGGCCAGCCTCCTGCTGGGCACCGAACCGGTCTGGGCGGTCGCGGTGGGAATCGGCCTCGGCGGCGAAAGGCTCACCGTCCTGTCTGCCCTCGGTGCGTCGCTCATGGTCGCCGGAACCTATTGGGGTCAGGCCATCGAGCGCGCCCACCGCACCGGCCCGGAGCGGGACACCGCAGTCCTCATGACTGCCGGCCCACCCCACGGCGCCCACCACAGCGGCGCCGCGGCAGAGCCCGTCCATTCACAGAATGGAGCGGTGGTCGCGCCTTCAGGACACAAGCTGACGAAGACGTGACCACGGTTCCCGCTCGCCATACAAAGCCGCCGAGGAAGACCCGCCCGTGGTAACGTATCAGCCATTACGCAACGACTGTTATGTAAAAAAGGGGCGGTGGATGCCGAGACAGGTGGACCACGAAGAGCGGCGGGAGGCAATCTCACAAGCTGTATGGCATGTCGTCTCGGACAGCGGGCTGGAGGGCCTGACCCTGCGCGCGGTCGCCGCCGCAGCCGGCTGCACCACGGGAATGGTCACGCACTACTTCGCCGACAAGAAAGCGCTCCTGGCCCATGCCCGCACCGAGATGCACCGTCGGATGGCGGCGCGCATCGACACCCTTCCCGTCGGCGAGAACGCCCGCGACATGCTGTACGCCGTGGCCGAGCAGGCCCTGCCCCTGGACGCCGAGCGGCATCTGGAGGCCGCCGTCTGGTCCCAGTTCCTCCTCAGCACCCGAAACGACCCCGCACTGCTCGCCGAGCACATCCGCAGTCACGCCTCCTGGATCAGCCGCCTGACCGGTCTGGTACAGGTCGCCTGCCTCGACCGCCCGGAAGCAGCCGACCTCCACATCCGGGTGCGCAGCCTCGTCGCCTGTCTGGACGGGCTCGCCCTGAACGCCGTGACCGACCCGGACGCCTATCCGCCCGACCTCCAGCGGCGCGTCCTGGAAACCCAGCTCGACCTGATCCTCGAACGGAACGGAAGCCTGTGACCTCGCCCGACCCCATCATCACCGCCGTGACGGCCGACGACCCGAGGATCGAGCAGCTGGTACGCGACCTCGACGCCGACCTCACGGCGCGTTACCCGGACGAGCCGTGCACCGGCGGCGCCAACATCAGCCCCGGGATCCGCTTCCTGCTCGCCGAAGCCGACGGCCGGCCGGTCGGCTGCTGCGCCGTGCAGCCCTTCCCGTTCCCGGACAGCGCCGCCGAACTGAAGCGCATGTACGTCACGCCAGAGGCGCGCGGCCGGGGCATAGCCGCTCGCCTCCTGGCCGAGGCGGAGCGCACCGCCACCGCCCTCGGCCACACCGAGATGCGCCTGGAGACGGCCGTCCACCAGCCCGAGGCCATCGCGCTGTACACCCGCGCCGACTACACCCTCATCCCCAACTACCCGCCCTACCAGCACAAGACGCTCAGCCGCTGCTACGCCAAGCCGCTGGCGCTGCCCGAGGTGGGGTCGGAGGACCGGGAGGAGATCACGGCCTTCCTCGCGGGCCAGGGGCTCTCGCCCCAGGACGTCCTGGCTCCCGGCACTCGTTACTGGCTCACCAGGGATGCCGCGGGGCCGGCCACGACCGTGGGCCTGGAGCGGCAGGGTCACTGCGTGCTGCTGCGCAGCGTCGCGGTCCGCCCCGATCTTCGGGGGTGCGGAGCCGCGCGGCGGCTGGTGCGGCGCGTTCTCACGGAAGCGGCCGCACAGGGCGGGCATACGGCGTACTTGTTCTCCACAGTCGCCGGACCGGTGTGGGAACGGCTGGGCTTTCGGCCGGTGCCGGTCGCCGAAGCTGCCGAGGCCCTGTTTGATGCGCCACAGGTCCGTCGGTACCGGGCGACCGGAACTCCGACCGACGAAGCCGCATGGCGCCATGACCTCGTCGATGTCACAACGGGCAAGCTGCCGCCCATGAGTGCTGACCACTCCGCCGCCGATGCCCCGCACACCGCTGCGGCCACCGGTAGATGAGACAGGCCGCTTCCGGGCTGCCGCGCCCTTTCTGGTGGTTGTGGGCGAGCATTCTGATCGGCCGCCTCGGCTCCTTCGTCGCCCCTTTCCTGATCCTGTATCTGACGGCGGAACGCGGCTACTCGGCGAGCTTCGCCGGACTGGTCGCGGCGCTCTTCGGAGCGGGCGGCGCGGCTGCCTCTGTGGTGGGCGGCATGCTGGCCGACCGAGTGGGGCGGCGGACCATTCTTCTGGTCGCGCAGGTGACGGCGGCCGGGCTGACCGCAGCCCTGGGTTTCGCTGACCAGCCTCCTTGCTGATCGCTGTACTCGCGTGCGCGGCCGGCGCGGCGAGCGGCGCCTCCCGCCCGGTGGTGCAGACGGTCATGGCGGACCTGGTTCCTCCAGCAGACCGGATGCGGGCGTTCTCTCTGTATTACTGGTCCGTCAACATCGGCTTCGGCGTCGCTGCGGCAAGCGCCGGATTCATCTCCTCCCACGGATACCGGTGGCTGTTCCTCATCGAGGCGGCAGCAACGTTGCTCTCCGCGCTCGTGATCGCCGTCAGACTTCCGGAGACCATGACCGACCAGGCGGAGACCGAAGGAGAAGGCGTCGATGAGAAGAGCGCCGGTTTTCGAAGGGTGCTGCGGGACAGGCTGTTCCTGGCAGCCGTGGGCCTGTCCTTCCTCCTGATCGTAGTGTTCCAACAGGCGGCTGCCGGACTTCCGGTGGTCATGGACCGCGACGGCCTCACCCCGGCCCAGTACGGGCTGGTGATCAGTCTGAACGGCATCCTCATCGTCGCCCTGCAACTGCCGCTCGGCCGCAGACTCGACGGCTCGAACGCGGGCCTGCTCGTCCTGGCCGCTGCTGTGCGGAGGCGGCTTCGGCCTCAACGCCCTCGCCGGAGGCGCGCCGTGTACGCGATCGCCGTCGTGGTGTGGACTCTGGGAGAGATCGTGCACTCGCCGGTGAACATGGGCCTGATCGCACGGTTCTCGACAAGCACCGCCCGAGGCCGCTACCAGGGCATCCACGCGCTGTCCTGGGCCATTGCCACCATGGCCGCGCCCCTGTGCGCCGGCATCGTCATCGACCGTTTCGGCCCCGACACCTTGTGGGCCGCCTGCGCGGTTCTCGGTGTCTGCGCCGCTGTCGGCTACTGGGCCCTGCTGCTGCGAGGGCCAGACCGTCACCGGCACGCACCACACCCCGGCATCCCGACCGTGCGGCCCCGGCGTGCCCCGCGGCACCCGCCCCGCTAGACGCCGCCTCACAACCCACCGACACCTCGCACCACATCCCCGGACGAGTGACAGCGTGAGCCGCAGCCCGAATCACCGTCGCCGACCTCTGCACCAGCGGGGCGGGCCTGGACACCGGCGTCGACGGCGCCAACGCCATCGACGCCTTCAACTCCGGCAAGGTGCCATGATGTTCAACAGCAGCGGCGCGGCCGCCAACCGTCAAGAACGGCGCCACCCTTCTTGTACACGGTCAAGCCCTACCCCCTCTCCGGCCCCAAGTCCGCCTCCGGCCCCTCATCGGCGGCTCGGCCCTGTGGGTCGGCGGGCCCGGCCGCAGCGGCGCCGAGCAGGTTGCCTCCCGTTGTATCGATCAGCGGGCCTGCCCGAACGAACAGAGTTCCTACTGTTTCTCCCCCTGTCAGGCCACGTTCGCGTCCTGTCGTAGCCTCTGTGCATGCAGGTCATGGAGTCGGGCGGAGGTCAGCTGGCGGTAGTGCGTCCCCCGTCGGGCGGGTTCCCGCGGCACAGCCACGACGAGTACGTGATCAGCGTCAACCTCTGCGGCCTGGAGCGGGTCCGGCTGGATCGCACCTCGTTCGACGTGGGCCTGGACGAGTTCACCGTTTACAACCCCGGCCAGGTCCAGTCGTGCACCACCCAGGTCCCGCCCGAGATGTCCTTCGCGGCCGTGAGCTGGTACGTCCCGGCAACGGTGGTGGAATCGCTGACCGGCGATGCCGCAGTCGACTTCGAACGGCCCGTCGTCCGTTCTCCGCACCTACGCCGAGTTCCTCGCTGCCGCCAGGGCATTCCGCAAGCTGGCACCGGAGGGACACCCTTCGCCCGCCGAATCCGCTGCTCTGGTTCAGGAGCGACTGGTGCTGGTGCTGTCGCGGCTGCTCGACCTGGCCGCAGGACGGCGCGCGCGTGCTCCAGAGCCCGCTGACGCCCGGATCGCCGCTGTGCTTGACCGGCTCCGCACCGACCTGTCCGGCGCGCCCCGACTGGCCGAGCTGGCCGACGAGGCAGGCATGTCCCGGGAGCATCTGATCCGGACGTTCACCCGCGCCACCGGCGCCCCTCCCTACGCCTGGCACCTGTCGGCCCGGCTGGCCGAGGGGCGGCGTCGGCTGCGTAGAGGCGAGCCCGTCGCCGACGTCGCGCACGGGCTCGGCTTCGCCGACCAGGCGCATTTCCACCGCCACTTCACCGCGGCGTATGCCATCACGCCGGGCCGGTACCGTCGGCTGTCGCAGATCAACATCTGACAAGACCGGACGGCCCGACCCCCCGCACAGTGGCTGCCATGTTCGAGATCTTCATGGTGGCTATGTGGTTGGGGCTGGTGTTCAACGCGACACCAGGCGCGGTGTTCAGCGAGTCCCTGCGACGCGGGATACGGGGCGGGTTCCGCCCGGCCTTCGCGGTTCAGGTCGGCTCGCTCGTGGGCGATGCCGTGTGGGCGGTGCTCGGCCTGGCAGGCGTGGGGGCGCTGTTCGCGATGCCTGCCTTGCGCGTGCCACTCACGGTGACCGGGTGCTTGCTGCTGGCCTGGTTGGGGGCAGCGGGCCTACGCGACGCACTCGCGCGGAAGGTGCCCGGTCCGACGGCGGAGCCGTACGACAAACAGGACCGCAAGGCCATGGCTGTGGGAGCGGGCATGTCGCTGGCGAACCCATGGAACGTCGTCTACTGGTCGGGAGCGGCCGGTGGGGTCGGCGCCATCCTGGGCTCGGGCGGCACGACGAAGCTGGGCGTCTTCTTCGCCGGGTTCATGGCCTCCTCAATGCTGTGGTGCATGATCTCGGCGGGGGTCATCGTGGTGCTACGCAGGGCGCTGCCGTCAGTGGCCATACGTGTGCTCGAAGCCTGCTGTGGTGTCTCGCTCCTGGTCTTCGCGATTCTTCAACTGTGCCGGCTCATGTGACGAGCGGTGCGCTGGGAGATGTGACGGACCGTGCGGCTACGATCCGTTCCGGTCTGCCCGGGTGTGAGAAGCCGTCGATCAACGGGAGAGCGAGGAACTCGGCCTGTACGAGGTCGAGGACCTGCTCGAAAAAGCCCTCCAGGACCCCACCTGGAAACGCTGCGGCCACACCGTACGCGGCCGGGACGGCTGCCGGCCTGTAGCAGCACAGGTCTCCCAATGATCAACGCGGCGGACCCCGGGCC
>NZ_JBHVDD010000163.1:0-8467 GCF_042802995.1 Streptomyces sp. NPDC057438 | reverse complement strand
GGGCGGTGTTTCACGTGAAACACCGCCCCACCGCCGTATGCACGAGTCCTGAACCCTCGTCAGGGCTGTCAGGTTCTAGATCTGGGTCACGTCCAGCGAGCCCTCCGCGTACTGCCTGCGCAGCACCTTCTTGTCGAACTTGCCCACGCTCGTCTTCGGCACCGACTCGATGATCGTCCAGCGCTCCGGCAGCTGCCACTTGGCGATGTGGCCCTCGTCGGCGAGGAAGGTGCGGAGGGCGGCGAAGTCGGTGGTGGAGCCTTCCTTCAGCACGACCGTGGCGAGAGGGCGTTCACCCCACTTGTCGTCCGGCACGGCGACGACGGCGGCCTCAGCCACGTCCGGGTGGGCCATGAGGGCGTTCTCCAGCTCGACGGAGGAGATCCACTCACCGCCGGACTTGATGACGTCCTTGGCCCGGTCGGTGAGGGTGAGGAAGCCGTCGGGGCTGATCGTGCCGACGTCCCCCGTCTTCAGCCAGCCGTCCTCGCTGAACTTGTCGTCGGGGCGGACGGGTTCGGCGCCCTGGCCGCCGTAGTACGCGCCCGCGATCCAGGGGCCGCGCACCTCCAGCTCACCGGCCGACTCGCCGTCCCAGGGCAGACGCTCGCCGCCGGGACCGGTGAGACGGGCCTCGACGGAGGCGGGGAAGCGGCCCTGGGTGAGGCGGTACGCGAGCTCCTCCTCGGAGCCGGCCTCGACGTGGGCCGGCGGCCGGGCGATCGTGCCGAGCGGCGAGGTCTCCGTCATGCCCCAGGCGTGGCAGACACGCATGCCCAGCTTGTCGAAGGCCTCCATGAGGGCGGGCGGGCAGGCTGAGCCGCCGATGGTGACCTGGTTGAGCGAGGAGACCTCGCGCGGGCGGGCGGTCAGCTCCGCGAGCAGGCCCTGCCAGATGGTGGGGACCGCGGCAGCGTGCGAGGGCTTCAGCGTCTCGATCATCTCGGCGAGCGGGCCGGGCTGCAGGAACCGGTCCGGCATCAGCATGTTCACGCCGGTCATGAAGGTCGCGTGGGGCAGGCCCCAGGCGTTGACATGGAACTGCGGAACGACGACGAGCGAGAGGTCCGCGTCCGTGAGCCCCATGGACTGGGCCATGTTGACCTGCATGGAGTGCAGGTAGATCGAACGGTGGGAGTAGACGACGCCCTTGGGGTCGCCGGTGGTGCCGGAGGTGTAGCACATGGCCGCGGCGGAGCGCTCGTCCAGCTCGGGCCAGTCGTACGTGGTCGGCTTGCCGGCGATCAGGTCCTCGTACTCGTGCACCTGGACGCTCGCTCCGGCGAGCAGCGACCGGTCGCCGGGGCCGGCGACGACGACGTGCTCCACCGGCTTGAGGTGCGGAAGGAGCGGCGCGAGGAGGGGCAGCAGCGAGCCGTTGGCGATGATCACGCGGTCGGCGGCGTGGTTGACGATCCAGGCGAGCTGCTCGGGGGGCAGCCGCAGGTTGAGGGTGTGGAGGACCGCGCCCATGGAGGGAATCGCGAAATACGCCTCCACGTGCTCCGAGTTGTTCCACATCAGCGTCGCGACGCGCTCGTCGCCGTCGACTCCGAGGTCGTCGCGCAGGGCGTGGGCCAGCTGCGCGGTGCGGGCGCCGATCTCGGCGTAGGAGCGGCGTTCCGGCTCCCCCTCGCCGGTCCAGGTGATCACCTGCGACGTCCCGTGGATGACCTGCCCGTGGGTCAGGATCCTGGAGATCAACAGCGGTACGTCCTGCATGGTGCTCAGCACGGCGTCCTCCCGGGGCGGCTCTGCCTACGCGGCGGTAACGGTTGCGCTGATTCTGCTCACATACCGATCGGTATGTCACTAGAGGACAGGATGATCGATCAGACAGAGCGACCCACCGGGCCTGCGTTCGAGCCCGAGTTCGACCACCGGATCCGGATCTGAGCCGTCCGAGTCCGCGGCCGTGCCCCACGCGGCGCCCAGCCGGGCGTGGGAGCCACCCGACAGCCCAACGAACGGCTCAGCGCACGGGTTCCAGCTCGGGATCCTCGCGCAGCTTGCCCAGCGCACGCGAGACCGCCGACTTCACCGTGCCGACCGAGACACCGAGCACCTCGGCCGTCTGTACCTCGCTCAGGTCCTCGTAGTACCTGAGGACGACCATGGCCCGCTGCCGCGCCGGCAGCTTCATGATCGCCCGCCACATCGCGTCGTGCAGCGCCTGCTGCTCGGCCGGGTCGGCGGCCTGGGCCCCCTCCGGCTCCGGCAGTTCCTCGCATGCGAACTCGTCCACCTTCCGCTTGCGCCACTGGGAGGTGCGGGTGTTCAGCAGTGCCCGGCGCACATAGCCGTCGAGGGCCCGGTGGTCCTCGATGCGCTCCCAGGCGACGTACGTCTTGGCCAGCGCGGTCTGCAGCAGGTCCTCGGCGTCGCACGGGTTCGCGGTGAGCGAGCGGGCGGTCCGCAGCAGCACCGGCTGGCGGGCCTTCACGTACGCCGAGAACGACGGGTAGGACGCGTAGGACGCGTGCGACGACGAGTGCGTCAGGCCCGGCAGGGCCGACCGCGCCGACGTCGACCGGACGGCCCCTGCCGACCGGACCGAGGCCGGGCGGGCCGTCGCGGCCGGGCGCGCCGCCGATGACGAGCGGGGGGCTGATGACGCGTGGGGAGCCGCTGCCGGCCGGGCTGCCGCAGTGGATCGGGCCGGGGTCGGCAGGGTCCGGGGCCCTGGTGCAGCGGCCTTCGAAGCGCTGGTGCAGACGGGTATGGTCATGGCTCCACGCTAGGAGCGGGCCGCGCCCGGCGGATCGGCCGCAGGTCCCGAAGCCGAATCCCTCTCAGGTTGTAGAAGTGGGGCAGACCTCACCTACTGCAGGTGGATGAGTAGCCCCCAGGTACTGAGGGTGTACCCCTGAGAAGCACCTGCCCAGGGTGTACGACATCGGCCCCCAAGACACCTGAAAGCCCCCTCATCCGTCACATTCCGACCACTCACCCGCCCGTCCCCAGGACCAACCCCGAGGTCGGCACCCCGGTCCCCGCGGTGACGAGGACCCGCTCGGCGCCGGGGACCTGGTTCACGGCGGTGCCCCGCACCTGCCGTACCGCCTCCGCGATGCCGTTCATCCCGTGCAGATACGCCTCACCGAGCTGCCCGCCATGGGTGTTGATCGGCAGCGCTTCCTCGGCGACGAAGTCCCCCGCCTCCCCCGGCCCGCAGAACCCGAACTCCTCCAGCTGCATCAGCACGAACGGTGTGAAGTGGTCGTACAGGATGCCCACGTCGATGTCGTCCGGCCCCAGCCCCGAGGTCCGCCGAAGCCGGCGGGCGACCACGCCCATCTCCGGCAGCCCGGTGAGGTCGCCGTCGTAGAAACCGGTCATCTGCTGCTGCGCCCGGCCCGCGCCCTGCGCCGCCGCCACGACCACGGCGGGCGGCTTCGGCAGATCCCGCGCACGTTCCACCGAGGTCACGACGAGCGCCTGGCCGCCGTCCGTCTCCTGGCAGCAGTCCAGCAGCCGCAGCGGCTCGACGATCCAGCGCGAGGCCGCGTGCTCGTCGAGGGTGATGGGACGGCCGTGGAAGTACGCCGCCGGGTTCGTCGCCGCGTACTTCCGGTCGACCACGGCCACGTGCCCGAACACCTCGGGGGTCAGCCCGTACACGTGCAGATAGCGCTGCGCCGCCATCGCGACCCACGAGGCCGGCGTGAGCAGCCCGAACGGGAGCGTCCAGCCCAGCGCCACGCCTTCCGCCGACGGCTCGCGCTGCCGCACGCCCGACCCGAACCGCCTTCCCGAGCGCTCGTTGAACGCCCGGTAGCAGACCACGACCTCCGCCACACCCGTCGCCACCGCGAGCGCGGCCTGCTGCACGGTCGCGCACGCGGCGCCGCCGCCGTAGTGGACGCGCGAGAAGAAGGACAGCTCACCGATGCCGGTTGCCTGCGCGACCGTGATCTCCGGGCTCGTGTCCATCGTGAACGTGACCATCCCGTCCACGTCCGCCGGCGCCAGCCCCGCGTCGTCTAGCGCCGCCCGCACCGCCTCCACGGCCAGGCGCAGCTCGCTGCGCCCCGAGTCCTTGGAGAAGTCGGTCGCACCGATGCCGACGATCGCGGCGCGCCCCCCGAGCCGGTCGATGCTTCGTACGCTCATACGACGTCCCCCGCTGTGGGGGCGAAGGGAGCACCGGGGCCGCCATCCGCACTGGCCTCTGCCTCTGGCAGCGTGACCGTGACCGTGCCGGTGACGTGCCTGCCGATGCCGTTCTCGCCGATGATCCTCACCGTGGCGGTGCGGCCGACGGCCGTGTCGACCCTGCCGGTCAACACCATCGTGTCCCCGGGGTAGTTGGGCGCTCCGAGCCGGATGGCCACCTTGCGGAGGACCGCGGCCGCACCGAAGTGATCGGTGACATAGCGTCCCACCAGCCCGTTCGTCGTCAGGATGTTCATGAAGACGTCCGGTGATCCGCGCCGCCGCGCCAACTCGGGGTCGTGGTGCACGTCCTGGTAGTCGCGCGAGGCGATCGCCCCCGCGACGACGAGCGTGCGGGTGATCTCGATCTCCAACGGGGGCAGCACGTCCCCGACCCGGGCCGTCATACCCGCCCCACCTCCTCCTCCGCCTCGTCCGCCCCGCCTGACTCGCCTGTCCCGTCCGTCCCGTCCGCGCGGAACACCGGCAACTCCAAGTCGTCGCCATAGCGCGCGAATTCGAGCCGTACGGGCATCCCGATCCGCACCTTGTCGTACGGCACCCCGATGACGTTGCTGACGATCCGGACCCCTTCCGCCAGCTCGATCAGCCCGACGGCGTACGGCGGGCCGAAGGCCGGGAAGGGCGGATGGTGCATGACGACGTACGAGTACACCGTGCCGTCGCCGCCCGCCTCGACCGTGTCCCACTCGGGGGAACCGCACGCGTTGCAGCCTGGAAGCCAGGGGAGACGGAGGGTGCCGCAGTCGGCACAGCGCTGGATGAGGAGGCGATGGCGCGCGACGCCCTCCCAGAAGCCGGCGTTGTCCCGATTGACGACGGGGCGGGGGCGCCGGGGCTGCGGTTGCGACGATCGCCGTTCCGGTGGTTGCTGTTCTCGGTTCTCTTGCTCCTGGTTCTCTTGCTCCTGGTTCTGCTGCTCGGGGTGTCGCTGCCCTCGGCTCTGTCGCTCGCGTTGTCGCTCGTCGGCCGGGGCGCGCGTCCCGGATGTCCTCGCCGGCGCGTACTTGAGGATCCGGAAGCGGTGGGTGCCGACGAGTTCGTCGCCCCCCTCACCGGCCCGGACATCCATGCGGGTCGTGACGAAGTAGCCCGTACCGAGCCGGGTGGTCTTCCGCTCGGACACCGACTCGACGACCGCGTCGAACGTGATCTCGTCCCCCGGCCGCAGCGCCCGCAGATACTCCTGCTCGCAGTCGGTGGCGACGACGGAGGTGTACCCGGCGTCGTCGAGCAGCGCGAGGAGTTCGTCGTAGGCCGCCGAGCGGGTCTCGTGCCCGCTCAGGCCGCCCATCGTCCACACCTGGAGCATGGTGGGCGGGGCGATGGCATCGGGTCCGGTGTACGCGGGGTTGGAGTCTCCCATGGCCTCGCACCAGTGCCGGATCATGGGCGCGTTGACGGGATCCTTGCCCCGGCCGCCGAGGACGGCCGCACGCCCCTCGTACGCCTTGAGCCGTACGGACAGGTCCTCGGTCACCGCCACGGCCCCACCGTCCCCTCCGGAGTCCAATTCTGACTACTCGTCAGATTGAAGGAACTGGTGCCGCAACTGTCAAGGTCGCCGAGGCATCCGTCGCTCACGGGCGACGCGGCGGCGAACGGCCCGCGAGATCACCGGAGAACGACGGTGCGGCGGTCCGGAGTACAGCTGTCCGGCGGGCCCGAAGAAGCCCGTGCGGCGACGCGGAGACGGCTGCTCGACGGTCCGCAGGAGCCCGTGCTTGCCGTCCGGAGTACTGCTGCGCGGCGGGCTGGAGGCAGCCGTACGGCGATCAAGAGGCGCCGGTGCGGGGATCCACGGACGCCGGCGCGGGAACCGGAAAACGCGCGCGGGAACCGGCAAAGGACTGTGCGGGAACGGGAGAACGCCTGTGCGGCGGCGCCGAAGCACCGCCGCACAGGCGTGTCACACCCCACAAACACCATGTCCCACATGGCTCCTGCAGCTCCTGCATCCCCCACCGAGGGCCGGACCCGGGGCCTCAGGGCCGGGGCGACCTCATCCGCCCGCCCCCGGACCCGCGGCAGCCCTCGGCCGGCTCACCAGAGGTCGGCGAAGTTGACGACGGCGTTCTTCTGGTCGATGGCCGTGAGGCCGAAGCCGTTGACCTGGGCGGTGTTGTTCTGGTTCGAGGCGCCCGACCCGTTCGCCTGCTGCTGCGAGGTGGACGAGTTGCCGCTGTTGTCGCGGCCGACCCCGCTGCCGACGAGGTTCGCCACGCCGGCGTTCGATCCGTCGTCCGCGAACGAGCCGTTGTCGGCCGTCGCCACACCGGCGAACAGGGCGGCGGCGAGCGGGAGTGCCGAGACGGCGGCGAGAACGCGGGCGGTACGGATGCTTGCCATGTGCATTTCCTCCAGGGCCTTTCACGCAAGTACGGGTTGCCCCGGGGCAGTTGGCCGACCGCCTCGATGCCGGTCTTCGACGTCGCACCCCAAGAGTTGCCCACCGAACCCTGGCGAACCACCCCGGAAGCCCCCATTCCCCCTGAAGCGTGATGACAAGTCGATAAACCCCCTTGGATCAAGGAACTCCCAGCTCAGCCGCAACTCTCCCGGCGAACGCCGCCAGGACGGGGCGAGACAAGGGGCGAAGCGTTCCACCACGTTGCCGGACACCCCGCGAACGGCCCCTCGATGGCCGAAGGGTGTCCTCGAACCCTCTTCCCTTTATCGAACATGCGTACGAACATAGAAGCATGGCCACCATAGACCGGCAGGCCGGAACCCTGGCCCTGGCCCACGCCCTCTCCGCCGCCGAACGCGGACTGGCGGTGATCCCCCTCTCCCGCGCGAAGCTCCCGGCCCTGCGCTCCCCGCACCGCGATGACCCCCACCCCCGACCCCGCCCCTGCCACGGCGAGTGCGGCCGCTTCGGCCACGGCGTCCACGACGCCTCCACCGATCCCCGCCGCGTCCGCGAACTCTTCTCCGCCGCCCCCTGGGCCACCGGTTACGGCATCGCCTGCGGCCTCCACCCCCACCACCTGATCGGCGTCGACCTCGACACGAAGTCCGGTACGGACTCCTCGGCGGCCCTGCGCGAACTGGCCCTGCGGCACCTCTTCACGATCCCCGAGACGGTCGTCGTGCTGACCCCCAGCGGGGGCCGCCACATCTGGCTCACCGGCCCGCCCGACGTCGTCGTCCCCAACTCCGCGAGCCGCCTGGCACCCGGCATCGACATCCGCGGCGCCGGCGGCTACCTCGTCGGCCCCGGCTCCCGCACCGACCACGGCGTCTACGGCACCGCCCCCGGCACCGCCCACCTCGCACCCGCCCCCTGCCCACCGGCCCTGCTCCGCCTGCTGTCACCACCGCCGCGTACGGGCCCCTCCGGCCCCACCACCGCTCACCCCCACGGCCACGGACTGGTCCACTTCGTCCTGACCGCCCAGGAGGGGCAGCGCAACACCCGTCTCTTCTGGGCCGCCTGCCGCGCCTACGAGAACGGCCTCGGCCCACACCTCACGAACGCCCTGGTCGAGGCGGCCGTACGCACGGGCCTCACGGAACGCGAGGCCCGCTCCACGGTGGCGTCGGCGGCACGGATGTCGGGCCGGAGGCCGTAGTCCGCCGGTCGCGGGGCCCGGAGAGGCCACCGCGACCGGCGAGAAACCGTCGACGATTTTGAGGCGAGGTGAGGTGAGGTGAGGTGAGGTGAGGTGAGGTCCCGACCGTTTCTCGTCGACCGCTGAAGGGGGCCGCGACACCCGCCCGGGACCTGCCCGGGACCTTGCCCGGCACTCCTACCGGGGCGGTTCCTCGCGACCGGTGTCGCTCTGCCCCGTCTGCTCCGAGCCCAGCTGCTGCCTGAGCCTCTCCTGCGCGGAGTCGACCTGACCGCGGTACTTGCCCTGCGTCCGGCCGTCGACGGAGTCACCGGCCTTGTCGATGCCCTGCCCGGCCTGGTCCTCGTGCCCCTTCAGCATCTGCTTGAGCTTGTCCATCACAGACATGGCGTCTCCTTCCACCGCTCACACGGTCCCCACCAGCATCAGCGCCCCACCCACACCCCGCATCTCGTGGCCCCTGCCAACGAAGCGGCCCTCGGCCAAGGCCTGCCCGCTTCTCTCTCGTCCACGAAGCCCACACGAGCAGGTGAGCTTCAGCCGTCAACCGCAAAGTGCAAGGTCAGAGACCCGTGACGATATGGCTTTTTGTCCGGGGGGCGGTCGGGCAAGATGGGGCACTTCTTAGACGTCGTCTCATTTGGTGAGTCGGCGGTAGCAAATGAGGGTGCAGGCGATGGCGGTGAAGGCCAGGAAGTGTTCGGCCTTGCGCTCGT
>NZ_JBHVDD010000162.1:0-8482 GCF_042802995.1 Streptomyces sp. NPDC057438 | reverse complement strand
AGCTGGAGGAGGCACCCTGCCGCTTTCCCCGGCGGGGGACACCTGGCGGATCGGGGGCGCCCGTGGGCGGTCGGACCGGAGTTCCCGACCCTTCCGCCCGGACGTGAAGAGGGCGGACCCGGGCGGGAGTTCACGGCGACCGCCCTGCGCACGCCCGTCGTCGAGAAGCGCCATCGGCCCCGGCGCCGGCGTCCGTCGGCCCCGCCCCCAGGCCCCTTGCCGAGGTGCGTGCGCGACTCGAGCGCCGCCTCGCTGGAAGCGGGCGCCACTCCCTCGGTACGGGCGCCACCCCCCTTCGGTCCGGGTCGCCCCTCTCGGTCCTGGTCCGACCCCCTCGGCCCCGCCCCCAGGCCGCTCGCCGAGGTATGCGCTCGGCTCGGCGCCGCCTCCCCTCGGTCCCGGTCGGCCTTCCCCGGTTCCGGTCCATGCGCCCCTGGCCACGTGGTCGACCGCCCCCGGGCCGTCATCGCGTACGGCTCCCGCCGGTTCCGCGCACCGGAATGGGCACGGCACTCCTGGCCCAGGCGCCCGGCCTCATCCGGCACACGTGCCCCGCATCGGCCGGACCCGCACGGTCCGGCGGCAAGTCGCTCCGGGGGCTGTCAAGGCCCTGTCGGTCGCGCGGTGAAGGGCTGCGCGGCCGGTCGGCATGTGATGGGGTGACAGACGTCAGTCGAAAGGCCGGACCGGCCAGCTGCCGGTCCCTTCGTGGAAGGGACGATCAGTGGCACCGCCCTCGCACCCCCCGCAAGCCCCGCAACCCCCCTCCGCCGGTCACCTCAGCCGGCGCACCCTGCTCACGGCGTCCGCCGCCACCGCGGGCGCCCTGCTCGTCGGGTCCTCGGCCGCGACCGCCTCGGCCTCCGCCTCCGGGAGCACGTGGCCCGACCGCATCCCGCTGCCCAACGGCTTCCGCCCCGAGGGCATCACCATCGGCGGCCACCACGCCTACCTGGGCTCCCTCGGCGACGGCTCCCTCTACCGCGCCGACCTGCGCACCGGCGAGGGCGGCATCATCTCCGCGGGCCCAGGCACGCCCTCCGTCGGGCTCAAACTCGACGACAGGGGGCGGTTGTTCGTCGCCGGGCGGGCGCAGGGCGCCCGGGTGGTGGACGCCCGCACCGGCGCGATCCTCGCGTCGTACCGGCTCACCACGAAGACGCCGACCTTCGCCAACGACGTCTTCCTCACCGTGCGCGCCGCCTGGTTCACCGACTCCTTCCAGCCCGCCCTGTACGCCCTGCCCCTCGGCGCCCACGGGCGGCTGCCGGCCCCGGACAAGGTCGTGACGCTCACCCTGAGCGGCGACTGGTCCCAGGCTCCCGGTGAGGTCGTCAACGCCAACGGCATCACCGGCACCCCGGACGGCAAGGCGCTCCTCGTCGTCCAGTCCGGCGCCGGCGGCCTGCACCGGGTCGACCCCAGGACCGGTGTCACCGAACTCGTCGACCTCGGCGACGCGGCACCCCTCACCAACGGCGACGGCCTGCTGCTCCTCGGACGGCGGCTCTACGTCGTCCAGAACCGTCAGAACGCGATCGATGTGTTCAAGCTCTCCGGAGACGGTCGCAGCGGCATCTTCGAGGACCGTCTCATCGACGCCGGCTTCGACGTCCCGACGACGGCCGCGGCCCACGGGCGCCGCCTCTACCTGCCCAACGCCCGCTTCACGACGACGCCGACCCCGGACACGGCGTACGCGGTGGTGGCGGTGAAGCGCTGAGCGTGCGGTGACCGCCGGCCGGTTCCCCGTGCCCCGCGACGGGCGCGGGGAACCGCGCGATCGGCCACGACGACCCGCGGTCACCGCGTCGAGGCACCCGCCTCGCCCCCGGTGGCGTTCAGTCGTCCGACGAATCCTCGTCCTCGGCTCCGGCCTCGGTCCCGGACCCCGCCTCGGTGTCGGCCTCGGGCCGCGCCGGCTTCGGCGGCCGCGTACGCCCGCCGGGATTGTCCTTGGGGTTCCACGCTCCGGTGGTCCCGTCGCCGCCGTCGACCGTGGCGTGACCGCCCGGCGTCGGCCCGCCCCCGTCACGGCGCCGCAGATACCGCTCGAACTCGCGCGCGATCGCCTCGCCGGACGCCTCCGGCAGCTCCGCCGTGTCCCGTGCCTCCTCCAGCGTCTGCACGTACTCGGCGACCTCGCTGTCCTCCGCCGCCAGCTGGTCCACGCCCACCTGCCAGGCGCGCGCGTCCTCGGGCAGCTCGCCCAGCGGGATGCGCACGTCGATCAGGTCCTCCAGCCGGTTCAGGAGGGCCAGCGTCGCCTTCGGGTTCGGCGGCTGCGACACGTAGTGCGGCACCGCGGCCCAGAGCGAGACGGCCGGCACGCCCGCGTGCGTGCACGCCTCCTGGAGGATCCCGACGATGCCCGTGGGCCCCTCGTACTTGGTCTCCTCCAGGTCCATCCGCTGTGCCAGGTCCGGGTCGGACGTGACGCCGCTGACCGGGACCGGACGGGTGTGCGGGGTGTCCCCGAGCAGCGCGCCCATGATGACCACCAGCTCCACGCCCAGCTCGTGGGCGAAGCCCAGCAGCTCGTTGCAGAATGAGCGCCAGCGCATCGACGGTTCGATGCCCCGGACGAGTACGAGATCGCGGGGCTTGTCGCCGCCGACCCGGACCACCGACAACCTTGTCGTCGGCCAGGTGATCTTCCGCACGCCGCCGTCCAGCCACACCGTGGGGCGGTTCACCTGGAAGTCGTAGTAGTCCTCGGCGTCCAGCGCCGCGAACACCTCGCCCTTCCACTCCTTGTCCAGATGCGCGACCGCGGTGGAGGCGGCGTCGCCGGCGTCGTTCCAGCCTTCGAACGCGGCCACCATCACTGGGTCGATCAGCTCGGGAACCCCCTCCAGCTCGATCACCCAGCGCCTCCTTCCGACGTGCCCTCGCGTACGCCCCAACCTTACGGCGTGCGGCGGGAGCCTCCGCAGCCCCCTTGCACGGGGGAGTGAACGGATCAATGCCCCGTTCGCACGGCACAAACCCTCCCGGGCGGCGAGGCTCGCGGTGATCGACTTCTCAGAGCGTGGACCGCAGCCACTGCTCCACGCTCGCGATGTGCACCGTGGCCCAGGAACGCGCGGCGTCGGCGTCGCGGTCGCGCAGGGCGGCCAGGATGGCGCGGTGCTCGTGCAGGGTCCGGCTGACGGCGTCCTCCTGGGTCAGGCCGCGCCAGATGCGGGCCCGGGTGGTCGGCCCCGACAGGCCGTCGAGGAGGGAGCACAGGACCGAGTTGCCGGAGCTCTGCACGATGCCCCGGTGGAACTCCAGGTCGCAGGCGACCAGTTCCTCCACCGACGGTGCGGTGCCGAGCCTGTCCAGCTGGGTCGCCAGCGCGTCCAGCTGCTGCTCGCTGATCCTCAGGGCGGCCATCGCCGTCGCCGCGGGTTCGAGTATGCGGCGCACGGCGAGGAACTCCAGGACCGTGTCGTCGCGGTGGAAGTCGACGACGAAACTCAGTGCTTCGAGCAGGAGCTGGGGGTCGAGACTGGTGACATAGGTGCCGTCGCCCTGCCGTACGTCGAGGATGCGGATCAGGGACAGGGCGCGTACGGCCTCGCGCAGGGAGTTGCGGGACAGTCCGAGGTCGGCGGCCAGCTCACTCTCCTTCGGGAGCCGGTCGCCGGGGCGCAGGGCGCCGGAGACGATCATCCCCTTGATCTTCTCGATCGCCTCGTCGGTGACTGCCATGGGCGAACCCCTCCCTTGTCGTTCAGACATCCGATGTCTCAGGCCATTATGGACGCTCCATCGCCTCTATCAGGCCAAAGTCTCCAGATCGGCCGGGCCCGCGGCCTCGTCGTGACGGGCGAGGTAGAGCCCGCGCGTCAGCACCCGCCCCTGGGCAACCGTGTCGCGTACGTCCGCCGAGCAGCGTGGGCGAGGGACAGGATCAGGCCGGCCCGCCCGGTCCCACCCCTGTGCTGCCACGCGCAAGGGCGGCTCCACCGATGCGGAGCCGCCCTTGCGTGCGGTGCCGACCCCGGTCAGGGGAGGGGCCGGCACCGGGATCCGGTCACTTCTTGTCGAGCAGGTCCTGGACCTTCGCGCGGACCTCGTCCGTCGCCAGCCCCCGTATCGTCAGGGTCGTCCGGCGCCGCAGCACGTCGTCGGCGGTCTCGGCCCACTCGGTGTCGCGGGCGTAGACGACCTGCGCCCAGATCTCGGGGGCGTCCGGGTGGACGCGCTCGCCCAGCTCGGGGTTCTCGTTGGCGAGGCGGGCGATGTCGAAGGCCAGCGAACCGTAGTGCGTGGCCAGGTGCCGGGCGGTGTCGGCGCCCATACGGGGGCCGGGCGCCGGGTGGTCGACGAGCAGCCGGTGGGCGACCGCGCGCGGGTTGGCGACCCCCGGCAGGGGCAGCTTCTTCGGCAGCGAGCCGACCGGCTCGAAGTCCTCACCCAGCGGGTGCCCCGGCAGCGCCTCCAGCTTCTTCATGATCGTGCGGCCGATGTGCCGGAAGGTCGTCCACTTGCCGCCCGCGACGGACAGCATGCCGCCCCGGCCCTCGGTGACGACCGTCTCGCGCTTGGCCTTCGCGGTGTCACCGGGACCGCCCGGCAGCACCCGCAGACCGGCGAAGGAGTACGTGATCAGATTCCGGTCGAGCTGCTGGTCCCGGATGGAGAACGCGGCCTCGTCCAGGATCTGGGCTATGTCCTTGTCGTTGACCGCGACATCGCCCGGGTCGCCCTCGTACATCTCGTCGGTCGTGCCGAGCAGCAGCATGTCCTCCCAGGGGAGGGCGAAGGTGATGCGGTACTTGTCGATGGGCGTGGCGAGCGCGGCCTTCCACGGAGCCGTCCGCTTCAGGACCAGGTGCGCGCCCTTGGACAGCCGGATGGAGGGAGCCGCGTCCGGGTTCTCCATCCTGCGCAGGTGGTCGACCCACGGCCCGGTCGCGTTGAGCACGAGCCGGGCGCTGACGCCGAACTCGTCGCCGGACAGCCGGTCGCGCAGCTCGGCACCGGTCACCCGGCCGCGGGTGAACCGCAGTCCGGTGACCTCGGCGTGGTTCAGGACGACGGCACCCGACTCGACGGCCGCGCGGACCGTCATCAGCGCCATCCGGGAGTCGTTCATCTGGTCGTCGCCGTACACGGCCACGGCCTTGAGGTTGTCGGTGCGCAGCTCGGGCACGTCCTGCGCGGCCTTCGACGGCGAGAGCAGGTGTCCCACGCCGTCACCGAAGGCCGACAGCGCCGAGTAGGCGAAGACGCCCGCCCCGAGCTTCGCCGCGCCGTGCGGCCCGCCCTTGTACACGGGGAGGTAGAACGTGAGCGGGTTCGCCAGGTGGGGGGCCACCTGGCGGGACACCGCACGGCGCTCGAAGTGGTTCTCCGCCACCAGCTTCACCGCGCCGGTCTGCAGATAGCGCAAGCCGCCGTGGAGCAGCTTGGAAGAGGCGGAGGAGGTGGCGCCGGCGAAGTCGCCGGCGTCGACCAGAGCCACCCTGAGCCCGGACTGCGCGGCGTGCCAGGCGGTCGAGATGCCCAGGATGCCGCCGCCGATCACGAGGAGGTCGTACGACGCCTTGGAGAGCTGTTCCCGGGTCTCGGCACGGCTCGGGTTCGAGCCGGACGCCGGGCGCGTCCCCAGGGCAGGCAGGGTCTGCAGGGTGGTCTGACTGGTCATGTCGGGTTATTACTCCTCATCAGAGCCGGTGTCGGAGCCGTCGCGGGCTCTGGCTCAGCTCTCGTCAGTTCTCGTCCTCGAGCCAGCCCATGGTCCGCTCGACGGCCTTGAGCCAGCTCTTGTACTCACGGTCGCGGGTCTCCGCGTCCATGCGGGGGGTCCACTCGGCGGCCCGCCGCCAGTTGGCGCGCAGATCGTCGGTGTTGGTCCAGAAGCCGACGGCGAGACCGGCGGCGTAGGCCGCGCCGAGGCAGGTGGTCTCGGCGACCATCGGGCGCACCACGGGGGCGTCCAGGAAGTCCGAGAGCGTCTGCATCAGCAGGTTGTTGGAGGTCATGCCGCCGTCGACCTTGAGGGCCGCGAGCTCGACGCCCGAGTCCTTGGTCATGGCGTCCGTGATCTCACGGGTCTGCCAGGCGGTGGCCTCCAGGACGGCGCGCGCGAGGTGCGCCTTGGTGACGTACCGGGTGAGACCGGCGATCACACCGCGGGCGTCGGAGCGCCAGTACGGGGCGAACAGACCGGAGAAGGCCGGTACGAAGTACGCGCCGCCGTTGTCCTCGACCGAGAGCGCCAGCGTCTCGATCTCGGCGGCGGTGGAGATCAGGCCCATCTGGTCGCGCATCCACTGCACCAGCGAACCGGTGACGGCGATCGAGCCCTCCAGGGCGTAGACCGGCTTCTGGTCGCCGATCCGGTAGCCGACCGTGGTCAGCAGGCCGCTGTAGGAGTTGATGATCTTCTCACCGGTGTTCAGGAGCATGAACGTGCCGGTGCCGTACGTCGACTTGGCCTCGCCCTCGTCGAAGCAGGTCTGGCCGAACAGGGCCGCCTGCTGGTCGCCGAGCGCGGAGGCGACCGGGATGCCGCCGAGCAGGTCGCCGAGGCGGCCGCCGGTGACCTCGCCGTACACCTCGGCGGAGGAGCGGATCTCCGGGAGCATCGACAGCGGGACACCGATGGACTCGGCGATCTTCTCGTCCCACTGCAGCGTGTGCAGGTTCATCAGCATGGTGCGGGAGGCGTTGGTGACGTCGGTGTAGTGCTTGCCGCCGTCGACACCGCCCGTCAGGTTCCAGATGACCCAGGTGTCCATGGTGCCGAAGAGGATGTCGCCGGCCTCGGCGCGCTCGCGCAGGCCCTCGACGTTGTCGAGCAGCCAGCGGGCCTTCGGGCCGGCGAAGTACGAGGCCAGCGGCAGGCCGGTCTCGCGGCGGAACCGGTCCTGGCCGACGTTGCGGCCGAGCTCGCGGCAGAGGGCGTCGGTGCGGGTGTCCTGCCAGACGATGGCGTTGTGGACGGGCTCACCGGTGTTCTTGTCCCAGAGCAGCGTGGTCTCGCGCTGGTTGGTGATGCCGATGGCCTTGATGTCGTCACGGGTGATGCCGGCCTTCTCGATGGCCCCGGCGACGACCTCCTGGACGTTCGTCCAGATCTCGGTGGCGTCGTGCTCGACCCAGCCCGGCTTCGGGAAGATCTGCTCGTGCTCCTTCTGGTCGACGGAGACGATGCGTCCGTCGCGGTCGAAGACGATACAGCGGGACGAGGTCGTGCCCTGGTCGATCGCGGCGATGAAGGGGCCGGCGGTGTGCGCGTCGGTCACGGTGTGCTCCTGAAAGGTCAACTGGTCAACGGGCTGTACGTACGGCGCGTGCTGAGCGTTCCGCGGACGGGCCCGCGGAACGGCGGCTCAACGGGTTTCTCAGGCGAATGCGACGTTGTAGAGGCCTGCGGCGATGGCGGCACCGATCAGGGGACCGACCACCGGGACCCAGGCGTAGCTCCAGTCCGACCCGCCCTTGTTGGGCAGGGGCAGCAGGGCGTGCACGATGCGCGGACCGAGGTCACGGGCCGGGTTGATCGCGTAACCGGTCGGGCCACCGAGGGACAGACCGATGGAGACCACGACGAGCGCGGTGATCAGGGCGCCGAGCGTGCCGAGGCCCTTGCCGTCGCCGTTCAGGCCCTGCGTCAGGACCGCGAGGACGAGCACGATGGTGCCGATGACCTCGGTGGCGACGTTCTGCCAGGCGACGCGAACCTCGGGGCCGGTGGAGAAGACGCCGAGCACGGGGCCGGCGCCCTTCTCCCGGGCCTCCACGGACTTGGTCCTGGCGGCCTCCGCCGGCTCGCCGACGATCTCGCGGTCGGTGAGGTGGGCGTGGAACTGGCCGTAGTAGGCGACCCAGACCAGTGCCGCGCCGATCATCGCGCCGAGCAGCTGACCGCCCCAGTAGATCGGGACGTCGCCCCAGGGTATGCCGTCCTTCTTCAGTGCGAGCGCGAGGGTGACGGCCGGGTTCAGGTGGGCGCCGGAAAGCGGCGCGGAGGTGTAGACGGCCGTCAGAACGGCGAAACCCCACCCGAAGGTGATGGCGAGCCAACCGGCGTTACGGGCCTTGGAGGCCTTCAGCGTGACGGCCGCACAGACGCCGCCGCCGAGCAGGATGAGTAGGGCGGTACCGATGGTCTCGCCGATGAAGATGTCGGAGCTGGACACCCGCGACTCCTTTGTCCTTCGTCCAGGGGAAAGAGTTCGGCCCATGGCGTTGTCACACTCTAGCGCGTATTGCCGGTAGGTGTTCGACAATGTCGACCGATGGACGGGAGTCTTGCTCGGTGGCTCAGGTGCGTCAAGAGCTCTGTTGTCGAAAACGCGATCGTTATTGATCGAACAGGCCCATCGATCTTGAAACTGCTGCTAAGGGCCCACGCCGGCAGCCCGATGGCCGGGCAGGGCGACGGCTGGGCGGGGCGACGGCCGGGCGGGGCGACGGCCGGGCGGGGCAGGAGGGCACGCGCGGGCACGGCGAGGGCCGGGACACCCCGCGGGGTGTCCCGGCC
>NZ_JBHVDD010000161.1:0-8744 GCF_042802995.1 Streptomyces sp. NPDC057438 | reverse complement strand
CCCGGATCCACCGGTCTCTACGCCTACGACGCCTCCAACTACCGGGTCCCCCCGCGGGCCGTGGTGTTCCCCCGCAGCACCGACGACGTCGTCGCCGTCGTGCGGGCCTGTCGCGAGGCGCGGATCCCGGTCACCCCGCGGGGCGGCGGCACCAGCATGGCGGGCAACGCCGTCGGCCCCGGTGTCGTGCTCGACTTCTCGCGGTACATGAACCGGATCCTGGGCATCGACGTCGAGGCGCGTACCGCGCGGGTCGAGGCAGGTGTCGTGCTCGACGTGCTGCGCGGCGCGACCGCGTTGCACGGGCTCGACTTCGGTCCCGACCCGTCCTCGCACAGCCGCTGCACCCTCGGCGGCATGATCGGCAACGACGCGTGCGGGAATCGGTCGGTGCGCGACGGGCGGACCGGCGGGCACGTCGAGGCGCTGGAGATCGTGACGGCCGACGGCGTGCGGGCCGTCGCCGACCACGCCGGACTGCACCCGGTGGACCCCCGGGACGCCGGACTTGTCGCCCGCCTGGAGGCGGACGTACGCCGTCTGATCGCGGACAACCTGGGGCCGATCCGGACCGAGCTGGGCCGCATCCCGCGTCAGGTCTCCGGCTATCAGCTGCAGCACCTGCTGCCCGAGCACGGCTTCGATCTGGCCCGCGCGCTCGTGGGCACCGAAGGCTCCTGTGCGGTCGTCACCGCCGCGACGGTCCGCCTGGTGGCGACCGCACAGGCCTCCACCCTGCTGACCCTCGGCTACGACGACGTCGTCGACGCCGCCGAGGACGTCCCCGAGATCCTGCGCTGGTCGCCCAGCGCGGTCGAGGGCATGGACGAGGCGATCGTCGCGACCATGCGCGCCCGCCGTGGTCCGGACTCCGTCACCGGTCTTCCCGAGGGACGGGCCTGGCTCTACGTCGAACTCGAAGGCGACGACCACGCCGAGGTGGGCCGCCGCGCGGCGGAACTGCTGGACACACTCAAGGCGCGGGGCCGGACGACCGGCGGCCGTGTCGTGGAGTCCCCCGCCGAGCGGCGCTCGCTGTGGCGGGTCCGTGAGGACGGGGCGGGGCTCGCCGCCCGGCTCGTCGACGGCGGCGAGTCCTGGCCCGGGTGGGAGGACGCGGCGGTCGCCCCGGAGGACCTGGCCGCGTATCTGCGGGACTTCCGCAAGCTGCTGGCCTCGCACGAGCTGACCGGCGTCCTGTACGGACACTTCGGCGCGGGCTGTGTCCATGTGCGCATCGACTTCGACCTGGCCACCGACCCGGGCCGTGCTGCCATGCGCAGGTTCCTCACCGAGGCGGCCGCCCTGGTCGTCGAACACGGTGGAACCCTGTCCGGTGAGCACGGCGACGGACGGGCGCGCGGCGAACTGCTGCAGGTCATGTACAGCCACCGCATGATCGCCGCGTTCACCGCCTTCAAGCGGGCGTTCGACCCCGACGGGCTGCTGAATCCCGGCGTGATCGTCGACCCCGCGCCGCTCGACGCGAACCTCGCCGTGCGTGAACTCCCCCTGCTGGAAACGGCGTTCACCTTCCCGCACGACGACGGAGGCTTCGCGGGCGCGGCCCGCCGCTGCGTCGGAGTCGGCCGGTGTCGCAGCGACGCGGGCGGCGTGATGTGCCCGAGCTACCGGGCCACGGGGGAGGAGCGGGACTCCACCCGGGGCCGGGCCCGTCTGCTGCAGGAGATGGCGAGCGGCGGCACGGTCCAGGACGGCTGGCGCTCGGCCGAGGTACGTGAGGCGCTCGACCTGTGTCTGTCGTGCAAGGCGTGTTCCAGCGACTGCCCGGTCGGCGTCGACATGGCCACCTACAAGGCCGAGTTCCTCCACCAGCACTACAAGGGAAGGCTCCGGCCCCGCTCCCATTACTCGCTGGGCTGGCTGCCGCTGACCTCCGCGCTGGCCGGATACGCCGCCCGGCCGGTCAACGCGCTGCTGCGCGGACCCGTCGGAAGGCTGCTGGCCCGTCTCGGCGGCGTGACGACGAAACGCGCGATCCCGGCGTTCGCCCCCCGGCGGGCGCTGCGCACGGCCCTCAGCGCGGCGCGGACCGGTGAGCCGGCGAAGGCGGTGCTCTTCGTCGACAGCTTCACCCGTGCCTTCCGCCCGGAGGTGGCGGGAGCGGCGAGCCGGGTGCTCGCCGACGCCGGCCTCCCCTGCACGACCGAGGAGAGCCTGTGCTGCGGGCTGACCTGGGTCAGCACCGGCCAGCTCTCCGTCGCCCGGCGGATCATGGCCCGTACCGTCGACGCCCTCGACAACGACGGCGACCGCCCCATCGTGGTCGCCGAACCGAGTTGCGCCGCCGCCCTCAAGCGCGACGTGCCCGAACTGCTCGGCACCGAGGCCGCACGCCGCGTCGCCGACCGCGTCCACACCCTCACCGGCGCCCTGACCGAACTCGCCGACGAGAGCTGGACCCCGCCGGCCCTGCCCGGCGAGGTCGTTCTGCAGACCCACTGCCACGAGTACGCCACCTTCAAGTCCAGCCACCCCCGCGACCTGCTGCGCCGCCTCGGCGTACAGAACGTCACGGAGGCCGAGGGCTGTTGCGGACTCGCCGGGAACTTCGGCTTCGAGGAACAGCACTACGACACCTCGATGGCCGTCGCGGATCTGGCCCTGAAGCCGCGCCTCGACGGCATCACCCCCGACGCCCCGGCCGTCGTCGTTGCGGACGGCTTCAGCTGCGCCACCCAGATCGACCACCTCGCCGGTGACCGGGGTGTTCGCGCCCTGCACCTCGCGGAACTGCTCGACCCCACCGCCGATCAACCAGGAGACCCCTCATGACCGACACACGCACGCAGTTGTTCATCGGCGGTGCCTGGGTGGACGCCGCGGACGGCGCCACCATGCCCGTGGACGACCCGGCGACCGGCGAGATCCTCTGCCGTGTCGCCGACGCCGGCGCCAAGGACGCCCGGCTGGCCGAGGACGCGGCCGTCGCCGCACAGGAGGCCTGGGCCCGTACGGCTCCCCGGGCCCGGAGCGAGATCCTGCGCCGCGCCTACGAGATCATCCTGGAGCGCACCGACGAGCTGGCCCACCTGATGACGGCGGAGATGGGCAAGCCGCTCGCCGAGGCCAGGGGAGAGGTGGCGTACGCGGCGGAGTTCTTCCGCTGGTTCTCCGAGGAGGCCGTGCGCATCGACGGTGGCTCGGGTGTCCTGCCGGACGGCCGCAACCGGATGCTGCTCTCCCGCCGCCCGGTGGGCCCCTGTCTGCTGATCACCCCGTGGAACTTCCCGCTGGCCATGGGCACCCGCAAGATCGGCCCGGCGATCGCGGCGGGCTGCACGATGGTGCTCAAGCCTGCTCCGCAGACCCCGCTGTCCAGCCTGGCCCTGGCCGCGATCCTGCAGGAGGCAGGGCTGCCCGAAGGCGTACTGAACGTTGTCACCACCTCCCGTGCCGGGGAGGTGTGCGAGCCCCTGCTGCGCGGCGGCCGCATCCGCAAGCTGTCGTTCACCGGCTCCACGGGTGTGGGGCGTCTGCTGCTCGCGCAGAGCGCGGAGGCGGTCGTGCGGACCTCGATGGAGCTGGGCGGGAACGCGCCGTTCGTCGTCTTCGAGGACGCGGATCTGGACAAGGCCGTGGACGGCGCGATGGTCGCCAAGATGCGCAACATGGGAGAGGCGTGCACGGCGGCCAACCGCTTCTTCGTCCACCGGTCGGTGGCGGAGGAGTTCGGGCGTCGGCTGGCCGAGCGCATGGGGGCGCTCGTCGTGGGCCCCGGCACCCGGGACGGGGTGGACGTGGGTCCGCTCATCGACCGGACCGGGCGGGCCAAGGTCGAGGACCTGGTCGCCGACGCCGTGGAGCGCGGTGCCCGGGTGCTCGTCGGCGGTCGTGCGCCGGAGGGGCCGGGCTGCTTCTACCCGCCGACCGTGCTCACCGATGTCGACCCGGGCAGTCGTCTGATGGACACGGAGATCTTCGGACCGGTGGCGGCGATCCTCACCTTCGACGAGGAGGACGAGGTGGTCCGCCGGGCCAACGACACCCCCTGGGGTCTGGTCGGCTACGTCTTCACCGAAGGTCTGGACCGCGCTCTGCGTGTCAGCGAGCGGCTGGAGGTCGGCATGGTCGGACTCAACACGGGCCTCGTCTCCAACCCGGCCGCGCCCTTCGGTGGCGTGAAGCAGTCCGGGCTCGGGCGGGAGGGCGGTCGGGTCGGGATCGACGAGTTCCTGGAGTACCAGTACCTCGCCGTGCCGGTGGGGTGACGGGGACCCGTCGCCCGTGCGCTCAGCGCAGGTGGCGGACGGTGATCTCCGCGGCCGTGGCGGTCACCAGCCGGCCCAGCTCGGGGAGCCTGCCGGGCTCGAAGCGGGAGTCCGGCAGGGAGATCGCCACGGCGGCCAGCGGGGCGCCGGCGGCGTCCAGCACCGGCGCGGCGATGGCGCAGACACCCTGGACGTACTGGTTGTGGTTGACGGCGTATCCCCGTTCCCTGACGCGCTCCAGCTCGGCGCGCAGCTCCAGGGGATCGGTGATGGTCTCCTCGCCGTATCCCTCCAGGGTGCGGGCCGCGAACTCGTCGACCTCGGACTTGGGCAGATGGGCGAGGACCGTGTGCCCGGCGGCCGTCGCGTGCAGCGGTGAGGTGGCGCCGATGGCGTGGAAGGTCCGTACGGCGTGGTCGCAGTCGACGCGGTCCACCACGACCATGCCGTGCAGTGCGTCGGGCACCGCCAGGTGGATGGTCTCGTTGAGCGCGTCCCGGAGCCGGATCATCGGCTCCCGCGCGGCGGCGAACAGGCTGGAGCCCTGGAGGGCGGCGGGGCGTACGGCCAGGACGCGGGCGCCGATCTCCCAGTGGGTGGTGTCCTTGCGGTTGGCGCGCAGCCAGCCGGCCTCGTTCAGGGTGACCAGGGTGCGCTGCACGGTCGACTTGGGCAGCCCGAAGAGCCTGGTCAACTCGCCCACGGTGACGGGCTGATGCCGGGCGACCGCCTCCAGGATGCGCAGCGACCTGGTGACACTCTTCATCTCCATGTGCCGAACTATAGCACGCCATTCCACAATGTGGCACGATGCGGGGAGTTCGGACAGTGAGTCCCGCGGGAGCGGGTGATGACATGCGTCGAGGGTGGGCCTCGCGCGTCGGTGCGAGACCCACCCTCGGTGGCGACTTCGGTGCGGTCGCCGTCGCGCTCAGGCGCCCAGGCGGCGGCGCGAGATCTCCGCGGTCGTGTCGGCGACGAGGCGGCCCCACTCGGGCAGGCGGTCGGCGTCGTACCGGGACTCGGGCATGGAGACGGCCACGGCGGCCAGCGGTGTGCCGTCCTCGTCCAGTACGGGGGCGGCGATGGCGCAGACGCCGGGACGGAACTGGTTGCGGTTGACCGCGTACCCGTCGGTGCGGATCCGGGCCAGTTCGGCGCGCAGCTCGTCGGCGTCGGCCGGCGTCGTGTCGCTGAAGCGCTCCAGGCCCGCGGTGATGACTTCCTCCACGTCCCGGCCGGGAAGGTGGGCCAGAACGGCCCGCCCGACCGCGGTGGCGTGCAGGGGTGAGGTGTCGCCGATCGTGTGGAAGGTGCGTACCGCCTGCGCGCAGTCGACGCGGTCGACGACGACCATGCCGTGCAGCCCGTCGGGGACCGACAGGTGGATGGTCTCGTTCGCCGCGTCCCGCAGGCTCACCATGGGGTCGCGCGCGGCGGCGAACAGGCTGGAGCCCTGGAGGGCGGCGGGGCGTACGGCCAGGACGCGGGCGCCGATCTCCCAGCGGGTGGTGTCCTTGCGGTTGGCGCGCAGCCAGCCGGCCTCGTTCAGGGTGACCAGGGTGCGCTGCACCGTCGACTTCGGAAGGCCGAAGAGTTTCGTCAACTCCCCCACGGTGACGGGCTGATGCTGGGCGACCGCCTCCAGGATGCGGAGCGACCTGGTGACGCTCTTCATTTCCATCCGATTTCCCCCTGTTGGTCCTCTGAATTTTTCGTGAACAACCCCTTGACTCCCCTCCGTGTCACTGTCATTGTTCGTGCCAGATTCTAGCACAGCGTTCCACATTGTGGCACGGCTTGAGAGAGAACTTTCCGAGAGAGCCGGAACACCCCCGAGAACCGGACGGATGCGCGCTGCGGGCCCCGAGGACTCCGCCTCCGCCCAAAACCACTCGAATCGAACAGCCTCGCACCGGAGCTCAGCATGCGCCCCGGTGAAACGAAAGGAAACCCCCGTGTCAGCTGCCAGGAAGCGTGTCGCCGTCATCGGCGTCGGAACGATGGGCAGCCAGGCCGCCTGGCGGCTGGCGGCACGCGGCGCGGAGGTCGTCGGCTACGACCGCTACGCCCCCGGCCACGACCGCGGTGCGGCGGGCGGAGAGACCCGGATCTTCCGCAGCGCCCACTTCGAGGACTCCCGGTACGTCCCGCTCCTCCAGCACGCCGACGCGCTGTGGGAGCAGCTCCAGGGGGAGACCGGCCGCGAGCTGCGCCGCCTGACCGGGTGCCTGCTGATGGGGCGGACCGCGCACCACCAGATGGCCACCGTCCTGGAGTCCATCGCGGAGCACGACCTCGACCACGAGGTGCTGGACGCCGAGGCACTCGCCAAGCGCTTCCCGCAGTACCGGCTCGAGGACGGTGACGCGGCCGTCCTCGACCGCCGCGCCGGCTTCATCCGCCCCGAACTGACCATCCAGACCGCCGCCCGCCGCGCGGAGGAACTGGGCGCCGTGATCCACCGCTACACCACCGTCCGCGAGGTGGTTCCCGTCGCGGGCGGCGTGGAGGTCCGCACCGACGCGGGCAGCGAGCGGTTCGACACCGCGGTCGTCACGCCGGGCCCCTGGGTGAACGACCTGCTCCCGGACCTGCCGTGGGAGGTGGAGGTCCGTCGCCTGGTCAGTGCCTGGTTCGTGCCCACCACCCCCGAGGCATGGTTCGGCGAGGAGCGCCCGGCCTTCATCCGCACCGCCCCCACCCACTGGTACGGCCTGCCCTCCCCGGACGGCGTCTCCGTCAAGCTCGGCCTGAACCGCGTCCTGCACCGGCTGACCGACGACCCCAACCAGCTGGAGCGCACGGTGCGTCCGGAGGAGCTGGAGATCTTCTCCGAGCTCATCGAGCGCTACGCGCCGGACCTGCACCCGGACCCGACCCGTCTCTCCGTCTACATGGAGGGCTACACCGAGAGCAGCCGCCCGCTGATCGGTCCGCTGCCCGGCGCCGAGAACGTCATCCTGCTCGCGGGGTTCTCCGGCCACGGCTTCAAGCTCTCGCCCGCCTTCGGCGACATCGCCGCCGACCTGGCGCTGGACGGCACCTCGCCGCAGCCCATCGACTTCCTCTCCACCATCGGCCGTACGGAGGCATGACCATGAGCGACGCCACCCTCTCCGTCGGCTCCCTGCACGCAGAGCCCGGCAGCAAGGCGCGCGGCACCCTCCGGGCGGACCTCGGCACCCTCACCACCGACATTCCGCTGACCCTGGTCAACGGCTCCCGCCCCGGCCCCCGGGTCGTCATCACCGCGGGCGTCCACGGCGGCGAGTTCACGCCCATCGACGCTGTCGTACGCCTGGCCGACAAGCTGGACCCCCGCGAGGTGTACGGCCAGGTGATCATCTGCCCGGTCGCCAACCCTCCCGCCGTGTACCAGGGCCGACTCAACATCTCCCCCGTCGACGGCGTCAACATCAACCGTGTCTTCCCCGGCGACCCGGACGGCGGCCCCACCGAACGCCTGGCCGCCTGGCTGTTCACCCACCTCGTCGACGGCGCCGACGTCTACATCGACCTGCACTGCGGCGGAATCGACCAGGTCCTGCGGGACTTCGTCGGCTACCGCCTCACCGGCGATCCGGACCTCGACAAGGCCACGGCCGAACTGGCGGGCTCCTTCGGCATCGAGGACATCATCCTCGGCCTGACACCCGAGGGCGGCAACAGCCACGCGGCCGCCGCCCGCCGGGGCATCTCCGCCGTCCTGGTCGAGGTCGGCGAACTGGGCCGACGGGACGAGGCCACCGCCCTGCGCCGCGTCGACGGCCTGCTGACGGCACTGTGCCACCTCGGAGTCCTCGACCAGGACCACTCCGCCCCGACACAGACCCGGGAATGGGTCTGGTCCGGAGGCGTCACCGCCGAGGCCACCGGCCTGTGGTACCCGGAGTTCTCCTTCGACGCCGACATCATCGGCGAAGTCACCGAAGGCGACCTCCTCGGCCGCATCGTCGACCCGGTCGACGGCACGGAACACCTGGTCCACGCACCGGCCGCCGGACGGATCATCTACGGCATGCACGGCCTCACCGTCGCCCCCGGCAAGGAACTCGCCGCGCTGGCCATCCCCTGGGACCCCGCCATGGCCACGGGCCCCACCACGCTCCGAGCTCCCGGCCTCGGCGCCGGATCCGACGAGACGGATCCCCGCCCCTAGACCCCCCTTCACCCCCCTCGCCCCTTTCCCACGTCCCTCGGCCGCTCACCTCCCGCGGCCGGCACCACCAGGAGGCACACCATGAAAGATGCCCGGATAGACCGCAGACTCTTCCTGCGAGGCATAGGCGGAGTCACGGCGGGTGTCGCCGCCGCGACCACCCTCTCCGCCTGCGGTACAGGTACCAGCCGGACGGCCGGCGGCAGCGGTAGCGGTGACAAGGGTTCCAAGACGGTGGTCGTCCGTGACAGCGGCGGTTCCTACGGCGCTGCGCTGCAGAAGGCGATCTACACGCCGTTCACGCAGGAGACCGGCATCCAGGTGAAGGTGCTGAACCTGGACGACGCCCC
>NZ_JBHVDD010000160.1:0-8763 GCF_042802995.1 Streptomyces sp. NPDC057438 | reverse complement strand
ATGGTGCCCCGGGCCGGGGGGGCTCGGGCCCCCCCCCGCGGGCCCGGCCCCCCCCCGCCGCGGCGCCTGGGACCCCCCGCCGGCCCCCCCCCCCCCCCTGGGGGGCGGCGGCCCCCACGGCCATGACCACGAAGGGAACGCACCGTGACAGGGGAAGTCATCGTCGCCGGCTGGATGGACTACGAGCCCGGTGACCGCGACAGGATGCTGGAGCACCTGGTCGTGCTCGGGGACCGGACCCGTGCCGAGGAGCCGGGCTGTCTGGACTACGCGATGACCGCGGACCCGGGCGACGGACGGCGGATCCGGGTGTTCGAGCGGTGGGCCTCCCAGGAGGCCCTCGACGCACACTTCACCACCGCGCACATCAGGGACTTCCGGGCGGCCGCGTCCGGGCTGACACGGGTCGGGGTCTTCCTGCAGGCCCACACCGTGGCCGCGTCGCACCCGATGCGCTGACCGGGGCGCGCCGGCCGGCGCATGCCCGCCACGGCACAGGGGCTCAGCCCAGCCGCACCACGGCACAGGGGCTCAGCCCAGCCGCACCAACATCTTGCCGACGTTGCCGCCGTCCAGCAGCGACAGCAGCGCGCCGGCGGCGTTCTCCAGACCGTCCATGACCGTCTCGCGGGCGGTGATGCGGCCGTCGGCCAGCCAGTGCGCGACCCGCTGCTCGAACTCCGGCCGCAGGTCGTCGTGGTCGCGGACGATGAAGCCCCGCAGCGTCAGCCGCTTGAGGACCGCCTGGATCAGCTGGTTGATGTCCACCGGCCGTCGCTCGCCGCCGAACTGCGACATCATGCCGCACAGCGCGACCCGTCCCCCGGGGCGCAACGCGTGCAGCGCGGCGGCCAGTTGCTCGCCGCCGACGTTGTCGAAGTAGACGTCGACGCCGTCGGGCGCCAGCCGGGCCAGTGCCTCGCGGACCGGTTCGGCGCGGTGGTCCGCGGCGGCGTCGTAACCGAACTCCTCGACCAGCAGGGCGCACTTGTCCGGTCCTCCGGCGGTCCCGACGACCCGCTCCGCGCCCAGCAGCCGCGCGAACTGGCCGGCCGCGGTGCCCACCGCCCCGGCCGCCGCCGACACCAGGACGGTGTCGCCGGGGCGGATTGCGGCGATCCGGGTCAGGCCGACGTACGCGGTGAAGCCGGTCTGGCCGAGCAGCCCCAGCCAGGTGGGCAGCGGCGCGAGGCGCGGGTCGATGCGCTCCGCGCCGTCGGTGTCCGCGCCGTCCAACACGGCCCGCTCCCGCCAGCCCAGCTGATGCCGGACGAAGGCACCCACGGGCACCGAGGGACAGCGGCTCTCCTCCACGACCCCGAGGGCACGGCCGTCGAGCGGGGAGCCGGGGGTGAAGTTGTGCGTGTAGTGCTTCTCGGTGCTCTCCAGCCGCCCCCGCATGGACGGGTCGACGCTCATGTACAGGTTGCGGACGAGGAGTTGTCCCGCGCCGACCGGCGGCAGGGCGCGCTCCTCGACGGCGAAGTCGCCGGGCACCGGCTCCCCGTCGGGCCGGCGCACCAGGCAGACCACCCGGGTGGTCCGGGGCGTCACCGGCTCACTCCCCCGGCTGCGGGGTGCCGCGCCGCCGGGCGAGCCGGCCCACCCAGCCGGCCATCTGCAGGTCGGCGTGGCGCAGTTCGCCCGACTGCCAGCGGGCCTGGAAGTCGAAGACGCCCCGCGCGCCGGTCTTCGGGTCGCTCACCTCGACCAGGCCGTCCTCGGTCAGCCGGTACACATGCCCGGTCAGCGGGTGGATCACTTGCTTGGCCATGGGTCTCACTCCTGCACGGGGCGGCGTACGCCGCGCTTGGTCACGGTCACCGGGCCCTCGACCCGGAGCCGGCAGGCGAGCCGGGTCAGGCCGTCCACCGGCCGGCGCAGGGCCTCGATGCCCTCACGTTCCAGCGGGTCCACCGGGGAGCAGTTCTCGGCGCCCTCCTCGACCCGGACGAAGCAGGTGCGGCAGGTGCCCCGGCCGCCGCAGAGGGTCGGCCAGCGGTAGCCGAGCCGTCCGGCGGCGCTGAACAGGTCCTCGCCGTCGCGGACCTCGATCTCGACGTCGGCGGGCCGGACCGCCACGCGGTGGCTCACTTCTCCATCCAGTGGTCGAGCGTGCGGTTGAAGTGGCGGATGCGGCTCTCCTGGTAGTTGGCCAGGGTGATGCCCGGCTTGCGCATCGCCTTCAGGCCCTGCTGGACGTGGGGCAGGTTCTCGCAGTCCTGGTCGAAGACGGGTCCGAGCACGCCGAGTTCGGGGATGTCCGCGAAGAGCATGTCCTCCGGGACCCAGCGGATCTTCGCCGGAGGCGGCATCTCGCCGGGCTGCTTCGGGGCCGACATGAAGATGATCTCGGCGGTGCACGCGTCGGGGTCGAGCCCGTGGGGCCGGAACCGGTAGACGATGTTGGACTTGGCGCCGCCCCAGGGGTTGAAGTTGGGGAACAGCAGGTAGTTGATGGCGTCCAGCAGTTCGGTGTCGGGGGTTGCCGAGAAGTCCTGCCGCGCGGTGGCCGCCAGCTGTTCGCGCATCCGCTGGGCGAGGACCTGGCGGGCGGTGCCGCCGGGCGGGATCGCGGGCAGCTCGTCCCCCTCCCCCCGCACCAGATCACGGCCCTGTGCCGCCGAGTAGAACGCCCGCGAGTCGTAGAAGGTCTCCAGCACGTCCTCCTCCGTGACCCAGTCCGCCACGTGCGGACTGGGGGCGCCCTGGATGTTGATCATGCGGCTCCAGTTGGGCTGGTCCGCCATGACGTCGTACTGCGAGTTGGCGTCGGCGAGCCACGGCAGCATCTGCGGATGGGTGGCGATCACGTGGAAGGACTCGATGAACGCGTCCTGCGCGACCTTCCAGTTGCAGGGCAGCACCTTGGCGATGTGCAGCGACTTGTACCGCTCCTCCAGCGGCCAGATGTAGTACTCGTCGAAGGTGCCGCGATAGCTGTCGAAGGACTCCGCGCAGGGGTCCATGTTGATGAAGACGAAGCCGCGCCAGGTGGCCACCCGGGCCTCGGGGAGCGTGAACTTCTCCGGGTCGACGTGGGGGAAGTCCCAGGCGCACGGCGGGGTCCGCATGGTGCCGTCGAGGTTCCAGGTGAAGCCGTGGAACGGGCAGCGGAACTCGCCCGCGTTGCCGCCGGCGGTGCGCAGTTTGCGGCCACGGTGCAGGCACACGTTGACGAAGGCCCGGATCTCGTCGGGGGCCGTGCGCACGACGATGAGCGAGTCGTCGCCGATCTCGTACACCTCGTGGTCGCCGACCTCGGGGATCTCGCTCTCCAGACAGGCGAACTGCCAGACGCGCCGCCACACCCGCTCCATCTCACGTTCGGCCCACGCGCGTGAGGTGAAGCGGGCGGCGTCGATGTCCTCGCTGCCCAGGTGGTCGTTCCTCTCAAACCTCAGGGCGGCGGGAACGGGCCGGCTGTCCTGGTCGAGGTAGTCCTGGACGCTGGGCCCGGGGCACCGCGCGGCGCCCGACTCCGACGTTTCGTCCATCATCTCTCCTCCGGCAGAAACTTGAGAGTGAGTGTAGTTACCTGTCGCAGCGCGGAGCAACACTCACGACGAGGGACAAACCCACATCGCACGAGGTCACCGCAAACATGCCCGTCGTGCAGGGAATTTCTTGCGGCCACCCCCTCCCCAAGCCCGCCCCGGCATGTCACACTCCGACGCACTTGAGGCTGTAGTGCCTCATAAGTTTCTCGCCCAGGACCGATGTCCTCCGGTTCCGGGCCAGTGCCGCGGGGGCACCCCGACGGCCCGCGCCGAACCCCACGCCGGCGATCGACGCAGTCCGTTCTTCCCTCAGACCCGGAGTACTCGACGATGAGTTCCACACCCGGTCGCGCGGTCCGCCGCGCCCTCACCGCGCTCGTGCCCGCCACCGCCCTGCTCACCCTGGCGGCATGCGGCTCGGACTCCACCCCGGCCGCCGGCACCAACCAGGCCGCGGCCCCCGACTCGCCCGGCCTGACCGCGGCCCGCGCGGCGCTGAAGACCTACTCCGAACGCCCGGCCTCGATCCCGGTCACCCAGCCCGTCGGCAAGAAGATCCCCAAGGGCAAGAAGATCGACTTCATCCTGTGCGGCGTCCAGTCCTGCAAGGACCTCGCCGACTTCTTCACCCAGGCCGCCGGCGAGCTGGGCTGGAAGGTGAAGCAGATCGCCACCCAGGGCACCCCCGAGTCCGTCCAGGCCGCCTACGAGCAGGCCCTGCGCGACAAGCCCGACGCGGTCGTCGCCTCCGGATTCCCGCGCGCCGTCTACGCCAAGCAACTGGCCCGGCTGAAGGCGGCCGGCATCCCCGTCGTCCAGTCGAACGCCGACGACGTGACGGGCGGGGGCATCTCCCTGCTGAAGAACGGCCCCAAGGAGGTCGCCGTCCAGGGCGAGATGCTCGCCTCATGGGTGGTGTCGGACAGCGGCGCCAAGGCGAACACCGTGTACTTCGACCTGCCGGCCTACACGATCCTCAAGCCCGTCAAGGACGCCTTCGCGGCCAAGTACAAAGAGTGGTGCGAGGGTTGTGCGCTGGACCAGGTCGACGTGCCGATCACCGCGGTCGGCAAGGACATGCCGGACCGGGTGGTGTCGTACCTGCGCTCGCACCCGAAGGTGACCCATGTCGTCTTCTCGCTCGGCCTGCTCAACGTCGGCGTCCCGGCCGCGCTGAAGACCGCGGGCCTCACCGGCAAGCACCTCGTGGTCAACGTCGGTGACGCGCAGAACTACCAGTACATCCAGAGCGGTCTCAGCGACGGCGCGATGGCGCTGAACTCGCACGAGACGGCCTGGCTCCAGGCGGACGCGCTGGCCCGGCACTTCACCGGCCAGTCCATGGACGTGGACCAGCGGGCGAAGCTGCCGAACATGCTGGTCACCAAGGACAACCTGCCCTCGGCCGACGGCGACTTCCCGATCGTCGAGGACTACCAGGCGCAGTTCAAGGCGCTGTGGGGGCTGAGTTGACCCGGCCGGTGCTGCGACTGGCCCGGCTGTCGAAGAGGTTCGGCGCGACGCAGGCACTCCGGGACGTCGACCTGGAGGTCGCGCCCGGCGAGATCCACGCCCTGATCGGCCCCAACGGCTCCGGCAAGTCCACCCTCATCAAGGTCCTCGCCGGATACCACCACGCGGAACCGGGAGCCGTCGCCGAACTCGACGGCGAACCGTTCGACCTCGGCCAGGTCACCGCCTCCCGGCACGACCGGCTGCGCTTCGTCCACCAGGAGCTGGGGCTGGTGGGCGAGTTGAGCGCCGTCGACAACCTGGCGCTCAGTCGCGGTTTCGCCCGTACGGCCCTCGGCAACATCCGCTGGCCGGAGATGGAGAGGCGCACGACCGCGCTGGTCGAACGGTTCGGGCTCGGCATCGACGTGCGCCGGCCCCTGACGACCGCGACCCCCGTCCAGCGCGCGGTGGTGGCCATCGCCGCCGCGCTGCAGGGCTGGGAGGGCCGCAGCGGTGTCCTGGTCCTCGACGAGCCCACCGCCGTACTGCCGCCCGGTGAGGTCGCGCGCCTCTTCGACATCGTGCGGGAGATACGCGACGCCGGGGCAGGCGTGCTGTACGTCTCGCACCGGATGGACGAGATCTTCGCGCTCGCCGACCGGGTCACCGTGATCCGTGGCGGACGCCGCATCGCCACCCGGCGGGTCGACGAACTCACCCCGCGCTCGCTGGCGGAGCTGATGGCGGGCGAGGAGACCGGAACCGACCACCGTCCGGCTCCCCGCCCGGGCGCGGACGGGGCCGACGGTGCCGAGGAAGCCGTACTGGAGGTCCGCGACCTGCGGGCCGGCCCGCTGCGCGGCATCGGCTTCGACCTGGCCCGGGGTGAGCGGCTCGGCATCACCGGGCTGGTCGGCTCCGGCCACGAGCTCGTGCCGTACGCGGTGTGCGGCGCCCACGTCGGGCGGGTGAGCGGCAGGCTGCGGCTGCCGGAGCGCTCCGAAGGCTGGACGGACGCCCGCCACGCCGACGGGCTGGGCCTCCCCCTGGTCCCGGCCGACCGGGCGGGTGAGGGGGTGATCGGCGGCTTCTCGGTCGCCGAGAACCTCACCCTCCCCCTTCTGCACCGGCTGCGGGCCCGGGGCGGACGGCTGCACCGGCGCCGCGAGTCCGCCCTTGCCGAGGACTGGATCGCGCGGGTCGGGGTGCGCACGGCGGGCCGCGGAGCCCGCGTCACCACCCTGAGCGGCGGCAACCAGCAGAAGGTCGTCATGGCCCGCTGTCTGGCCCAGCGGCCGCCGGTGCTGGCCCTGTGCGAGCCCACGGCGGGCGTCGACATCGCCACCCGGCTGCAGCTGTACGACCTGATAGAGCGCCAGGCGGGGGACGGCATGGGCGTCATCGTCTCCTCGTCCGACACACAGGACCTGCTCGCCCTGTGCACGCGCGTCCTGGTGGTACGCGACGGCCGGATCGCACGGGAACTCGTCGGCCGCGACATCACCGAGCCCGCGCTGGTGCACGCCATGGAAGGAACCGAGTGACATGACATCCACCCCGACCCGGCCGGCGGTGCCCGTACCGGCCGCACGGGTCCGGCGGGCGGCCTCGGCACGAGCCGCGCTGCCCGCTTCCCTGCCGTCGTTCCTGTCGTTCCGGAACATCGGCGCCGTGTACGTGTGGCTGGTCATCGCCGTGCTCTTCTCCGTCTGGGCGCCGGAGACGTTCCCGACCACCACCACGGTCAAGCAGATACTCAACGGCAACGCCGTGGCCGGGCTGGTCGCACTCAGCGTCGTACCCCCGCTCGCCGCCCGGGTCTTCGACCTCTCCGTCGCCTACACCATGTCACTGACCAGCGTGCTCACCGCCTACTTCCTGGTCTCCACCGGGCTCGGACCCGCCGCCGCGATCGCCCTGGCGATGACCGCCGCGCTGCTGATCGGGGTCGTCAACGGGATCGTGGTGGTGGGCCTGCGGGTCGACTCCTTCATCGCGACCCTGGCGACCGGCGCGCTGATCCAGTCGGTGATCACCATGGTCACCGACGACAGCTCCATCACCGGCGTGCGGCTGCTGGCCGAGCCGTTCGCGAGCATCGCGCAACTCGACGCGGGCGGCATCACCCTGCCGGTGCTGTACCTGCTGCTCGCCGCGACGGCCATCTGGTTCCTGCTGGAACACACCGCCACCGGGCGCCGGTTGTACGCGACCGGCTTCAACGCCGACGCGGCACGGCTGCAAGGGGTGCGCACGGACCGGCTGCGCTTTCTGACCCTGGTGTCGTCCGCGCTGCTCTCCGGGTTCGCCGGAATCGTCTTCGCGTCCTCGGTCGGATCGGGATCACCGACCGCGGGCACCCCGTATCTGCTCTCGGCCTATGCGGCGGCCTTCGTCGGAGCGACCCAGCTGCGCGCCGGCCGCTTCAACGCCTGGGGCA
This sequence comes from Streptomyces sp. NPDC057438, assembly GCF_042802995.1. NCBI lineage: Bacteria > Bacillati > Actinomycetota > Actinomycetes > Kitasatosporales > Streptomycetaceae > Streptomyces > Streptomyces sp. NPDC057438. The sequence continues at coordinate 1,368 of NZ_JBHVDD010000160.1, read as the reverse complement.
CGGTCCTCGCGGTCCTGCTGCTCGGTACCGGCGTCACCGGCCTCGGGCTCGCCACGAGCGCGCAGTGGGCCGCGAGCCTGTTCACCGGCTCGGTCCTCATCGTCGCGCTGGTCCTGACGGGTGGCCGGATCGCCCTGCCCGCCGTCCTGCGCCGCCGCAGGGGGAACCCCTCACCCGACGGCTCCGAGGCTCCCGCGACACCCGCGGCCGGGTCCGCTCCCCGTAAGGAGGACCGATCATGAAGGCTCTGCAGTACCTCAAGGTGGGGCAGCCCCCCGAGGTCGTGGACGTTCCCGTGCCCCAACCCGGCCCGGGTGAGGTGCTGTTGAAGGTGACGGCGGCGGGGCTGTGCCACTCCGACCTGGCGGTCATGGGCTGGCCCGAGGAGCAGTTCCCGTACCCGCTGCCCATGACCCTCGGGCACGAGGGGGTCGGTACCGTCGCGGCCGTCGGCAGCGGGGTCGAGGGGCCGGCGGAGGGCGACTCCGTGGCGGTGTACGGCCCGTGGGGCTGCGGGCGCTGCCCCAAGTGCGCCGTGGGCAAGGAGAACTGCTGCCCGCACGCGGCCGGGCTCGGCATTCTGCCGCCCGGACTCGGCTCCCCCGGCGCCCTCGCCGAGTACATGGTGGTGAGGTCGCCCCGCCATCTGGTTCCGCTCAAGGGTCTCGACCCCGTGCAGGCGGCGCCGCTCACCGACGCCGGGCTGACGCCGTATCACGCGATCGCGGAGTCCCTGCCGAAGCTGGTGCCGGGCAGCACCGCGGTCGTCATCGGTGTCGGCGGACTCGGCCATCTCGCCGTGCAACTGCTGCGCGCGCTGACGCCGGCCCGGGTGGTCGCCCTGGACCTGAGCGAGGAGAAGCGGGCGCTGGCGAAGACGGTCGGCGCCCACGAGGTGCTGCTCTCCGACGACGCGGCGGCCGGGCGGATCCGGGAACTCACCGGGGGGACGGGTGCGGAGGTGGTGCTGGACTTCGTGGGGGCACCACCGACCCTGGCGGTCGCCGCCGCGTCCGTGGCGGTCGAGGGCGATGTGACGATCGTCGGACTCGGCGGGGGCACGCTGGCCGTCGGCTTCGGCGGCGGGCTGCCGTTCGAGGTGTCCGCGTCGTTCCCCTACTGGGGCAGCCGCGCGGAGCTGATGGAGGTCGTCGAGCTGGCACGGCAGGGGGTCGTCTCCTCCCACGTGGAGACCTTCTCGCTGGAGGAGGCGCCGGGGGCCTACGAGCGCCTGCACGCGGGGGACATCAACGGGCGGGCGGTGGTGCTGCCGCACGGCTGAACGGGGGGCAGGCCCCGGCGCTTCTCGTCCTGGCCGCCGGTCCGGTGGGGCTTCTCGCGCAGTTCCCCGCGCCCCTTTTCAGGGGC
>NZ_JBHVDD010000159.1:0-8810 GCF_042802995.1 Streptomyces sp. NPDC057438 | reverse complement strand
TCGTTGAAACCCCACCGGAAGGCGACGTCCGTGACGGTCCGCTCCCCGGATCCGTGCGCGAGTTCCCGGTAACAGACTTTCAGGCGCCGCTCGCGGATCCAGCGCCCCACCGTCGTGCCCGTGCCGGCGAACGAGAGGTGCAGCGTGCGCACGGAGACGTCGAGCGCTTCCGCGACGGACGAGGCGGACAGCTCCGGGTCGTCGAGACGATCCTCCACATAGCGGCGGACCCGGTTCAGGAGGGCCGCGCGGGCGCTCGCCGAAGGGGACGCCTCCACAGGAGGCACGAGCGCGGAGTCCAAGGTGTCGAAGAAGTTCTGGCAGGCGATGGCGAGTCCCGCGTCCGAGAGGTGGTCCAGCTCGCGGACGATCGCGCGTAGCTGATCGGCGGCGATCGCCGCCAGACCGGTTCCCGCCCCGACCGGCACGGGGCCGCTCGCGCGGGCGGCCGCGGCCGCGAGCCCCTGCGGGACCATGCCGCGCGGAAGCAGGAGGGAGAGCTCGTGGTGGGGCTCGACCGCGTCGAAGGCACGCGCGAGGTCGCTGTCCCACACCAGCAGGTCATGGGGGCCGACGGTCACCTCGCCGTCCCCGTACCGGCACACCAGCCGGCCGCTGAGGTTGATCAGCACCCCGATGCGCGCAGGCCGTCCCTCGGCGTCGTCGGTCCTCCGGCCCGCGTAGCGCCCGCCCCGGAACTCGGCGACGGTGAGTTCGTCCAGGCTGCGGTAGCGGACAGCGGCCCGGAACCGGTCGGGCTCGGGAAATGTCAGCGTCCACGGGAGGTGCAGCTCGGGCATCTTGCGCGTCCACGCGACGGGCGCACGGTTCTGCGACAGTCCATCGGTCGACCACGTGCCGGTACCGACCATCCCGAACACCTCCGCGAGCAGTGCCACCACCATTGTGCAGTGCATTCCTGCCACGCGGGGGAGGGCAACAGGCTGTGCCGCTCTGCGGACCGCGAGGCCGTGCCGGGGGGGCATGAGGAGGGGGATCGGCTGCACGAACGTACAACCCGGGTTGCGCTCTGGGACAAGCGGTGCCGTCGCCTGTTGCGCAGAGTTCTCCTCACCGTCACCCGCGCCGAGCCCTCCTGAGAGGAGTCTCGGCTCACCACGGAAGGACCCAGCGGTGAGCGAATTGCGTCCGGTCGTCCTCTACGGAGCCAGCGGATCCACCGGCCGACTGGTGGCCGAATACCTGCGTGAATACAGCATCCCGTTCGTGGCCGCCGGCCGGAACAAGGCCCGGATCCAGGAGGTCATGGACAAGGTCCCGGGGATCGAGACCGCGGACTACGAGATCGCCGAGGTGGACGGCTCTGTCGAGTCCCTGACTCGGCTGTTCGAGGGCCGGAGCGTCGTGTGCAACGTCGTGGGCCCGTTCCTCCGCTACGCGGCCCCGGTCGTGGAGGCGGCGATCCGGGCCGGCTGTCACTACCTCGACACAGCCGGTGAACAGACCCATATACTCCGCCTGCTCGACGAGTGGGGCCCGCGTTTCGCCGAGGCCGGCCGAGTCGCCTCGTCCGCGATGTCGATCCAGTACGCGCTGCACGACATCGCCGCCCGCATCTGCCTGGAGACACCCGGCGTCGACTCCCTGGAGCTCGGCTCGTACGCCAATGCCATCCCCACGGTCGGCTCCACCCAGTCGATCTTCGACGTGATGCGGGCGGAGGCCCACTACCTGGAGGACGGCCGGCTGAAGAAGTACGACCGGGTGACCCGCCAGGACCTCGTCGTGCCCGGTTCGGGCTATGTCGTCACCGGGCTGAACTGGGGCGGCACCGCGATGCCGGTGTTCTTCCGGGACGACCGCCGGGTGCGCAATTGCCGCATGTTCGTCGCGATGCGGAACGAGGACATCTACAAGCGGGTCATCGACCTGGAGCGCCTGTTCAAGGTGTCCCTGCAATGGCTTCCGGAGGAGACCCTGTACCCGGTGCTGGACAAGATGGCGGCCGGCATGACGCCGGGCAGCCCACCCCGTGAGAACCGCCAGATCCACCGCTCCATCGACTGGTGCACGGCACGCGGCAACACGGCCACCGCGCGGGTGGTCATCCACAGCAGCACCGGATACCAGATGACCGGCCTGATGCAGGCGTACGCGGCCTCCCGGCTGCTCGGCTCCACCCACCACGGCACCGGTTTCCGCTCGCCCGCCGAACTGCTCGGTCACCGTGAGCTCATGGGCGCCCTGGAGTCGTACGGCTTCGCGCGCGTCACCGAGGAGAGCGTGGCGTGAGCGCGCCACCGGTGTGGATCGCCGGCGTCGGCATGACCCCCTTCGGTGTCCGGCGAGACGCCTCCGTCAAGGACCTGACCAGGGACGCCGTCACCGAGGCACTCAAGGACGCGGGCGGGCGGCTCGGTGACGTGGACGCGGCGTACTTCGGCAACACCTGCCAGTCGGTCCTGGAGGGCCAGCTGGTCGTCCCGGGCCAGATGGCGCTGCGCAGCATGGGCTTCGAACGGATCCCCGTGATCAACGTCGAGAACGCGTGCGCCACGGGAGCGACGGCCCTGCACCAGGCCGTCCTGCACGTCCGCTCCGGTGCCGCCGACGTGGTGCTGGCGGTCGGCGTGGAGAAGACGAACGTCGACGACAAGCGCAAGATGCTCGGCCTGTTCGACGGTGGCGTGGACGTCCACGACCCCGACGGCGTACGGGCGGTGCTCCGTGAGCTCGGCGGCGACGTCCCCGACGACGCCGGCGTGCCGCGCAGCATGTTCATGGACATCTACGGGGCGCTCGCCCGGTCGCACATGAAGACGTTCGGCACGACGAGGCAGCACCTGGCACTGGTCGCGGAGAAGAACCACGCACACGCGGTCTCCAACCCGCTCGCCCACTTCCGCAAGGCCATGTCGGCCGACGAGATCCTCGCGGCCCGCACGGTCACCGAACCCCTGACCGTCCCGATGTGCGCGCCCCTCACCGACGGCGCCGCCGCGGCGATCGTCTGCAACGAGGCGGGCCGGGCACGCCTCGGGGGAAGTCGTCACGTCCGCGTACTGGCCTCGGTCCTTGGCACCGGAACCGTGCGCTCCCTGGCCGACTGGGAGCACTCGGTCAGCGCGCTCGCGGCGCAGGACGCGTACGAGCAGGCAGGGATCGGGCCGCAGGACGTGTCCGTCGCCGAGGTGCACGACGCGTCGGCGTTCGGCGAGCTCCTCCAGACGGAGCTGCTGGGATTCTGCGAGATCGGGGCCGGAGGCGCGTTCGCCGCATCCGGCGCCACCACTCTGGGCGGGCTCCTCCCCGTCAACCCGTCGGGTGGGCTGGAGTCCAAGGGCCATCCCATGGGCGCCTCCGGCCTGGCGCAGATCCACGAACTGGTGCAGCAGCTCCGCGGTGAGAGCGGAGCCCGCCAGGTCCCTGGCGCACGCATCGCGCTGGCGGAGAACGGGGGCGGCATGTACGGCGGCGAGGAAGCCGTGGCCGCGATCACCGTCCTCGGCGCGTAACCGCCACCTGTTGAGACATCCCTGAACGGAGCCCGCCATGACCTACAAGACCCTCGCTCTGCGGCGCGAAGGCCGCATCCTCCACGTCGACTTCGACAACGCACCGCTCAACCTGATGACGATCGAGATGGTCGGCGAGCTGTTCGACCTGGCCGGCCGGCTCGTGTTCGACCGCGAGACCTCGGTCGTGGTCTTCGGCAGTGCCAACCCCGATTTCTTCCTCGCGCACTTCGACCTGAACGACCTGTTCCGCTCGATGAGCGACCCGAACGTGCCGCAGAGCAAGTACGACGACATCAACGTCGTCCAGGCACTCACCAGCATGTGGGAAGCGCTGCCGCAGGTGACCATCAGCCTGGTCGACGGCGTCTGCCGCGGCGCCGGACTGGACTTCCTCCTCGCCACCCACATGCGCTTCGCCACCCCGGAGAGCCGCCTGTGCTTCCCCGAGGCATCCGGCGGATTCCTCCCGACCGGCGGAGGCACCACCCGCCTGGCCCTGCAGATCGGCCCGGCCCGCGCCCGCGAAGTCATCCTGTCCTCCCGCGACTTCGACGGCGACGAGGCGGCCGCCTACGGCATCGTCAACCGCGCTCTGCCCGCGGACGACATCTGCGGCTACGTCGACGACCTCGCGCAGCGGCTCGCCGCCCGTTCCACCGGCACCGTCGCGGCGGTGAACGAGGTGTTCACCAAGGTCTACAACAGCGCGGTCGACGCCCAGTTCTCCGGCTTCGGTGTGGAGAACAACGCGATGCGGACGCTGCTCGCGATTCCCGCCGTCCAGGAGCACCTGCAGAAGCTGGCCGGCCTTCAGGACGTCGAGCACGAGCTGGACCTGCCCGCCACCATCGCGGCGCAGGGCGACCTCACCACGGCCAAGTGAAGGAGGGGGAGCCGACGATGGCACAGCAGACCGAACAGAACGTCTCCGACGAGGTGCGCCCCGGCCTGCCGCACGTGGAGCTGACCGGCTTCGAGCCGCCGCTCGGCGACGACGAGCGCGCGGTCCAGCAGGCGATGCACCAGTTCGCCCGCGAGGTGATGCGCCCGGCCGGCATCGCGATCGACCGACTGAGCGCGGAGGAGGTCGTCGCCCCGGACTCCCCGTACTGGCAGTTCCTGAAGACGGCGGCGGCCTCCGGCATCGAGTTCGACGCGACGGTCGACGGGGTGCCTCCCCAGGCCCTGGCCCGCCTGCAGGCCATCGTCGTCGAGGAACTCGGCTGGGGCGACGCCGGCCTGGCCGTCTCCCTGGGGGCCGGAGCGTTGCCCAAGCTGATGGCGGCGCGGTCGGGCAACCAGGAGCTGGTCGACCTGTGCGAGGGCAGGCTCGGCTGCTGGATCGGCACGCAGCCCGACCGCGGCTCCGACGGCCTGAGCCTGTACCCGGCGGAGCGGCACGCCGCCGCCCGCCAGGGCAACAAGGGCAACCTGACCGCCAGGGTGTCCGGCGGCGAGATCGTGGTCAGCGGGCAGAGCTCGGCCTGGGTGTCCAACGGACCGGTCGCCCAGGTCGGCCTCCTGACGATCGCCGCCGACTACGGCGAGGGGTTCTTCGACGCGGAGGGCCACCCGCGCGGTGTGGAGGTCGTCGTGCCGCTCGACCTGCCGGGGGTCAGCCGGGGCAGGCCGCTGGAGAAGCTGGGCAAGCGAGCCCTGCCCCAGGGCGAGGTCTTCTTCGACGACGTGAAGGTGCCCGCCCGCTTCGCCCTGTCGGTCGGCGACGACTACTGGCCCGGTCACGCGTCGAGCTGGTCCTCGGCCGGCGTCGCCATGGGCCAGATCATGACCGGCCTGGGCCGGGCGGCCTTCGAGTACGCGCTGGAGTACTGCCACGAGCGGCGGCAGGGCGGCGCTCTGCTCGCCGACCACCAGTTGGTGCAGTACCGGCTGGGCGCCATGGCCCGCAAGCTGGAGACCATGCGCGCCGTCTCCCGGCGGGCCACCGACTACACGTTCCTGTCGCCGAAGAAGCACCCCTACTACACGGCCGGATCCAAGGTGACCTGCACCGACCTCGCCTTCGAGGTGGCCGACGAGGCGCTGCAGTTGTTCGGCGGTTACGGACTCACGCGCGAGTACCCGATGGAGAAGCTCTTCCGTGACGCCCGGGCAGCCCGCATCGAGGACGGCGAGAACCACCTGCTGACCATGAAGTTCGGCTACCTCACCGCGCTGCTGCACCGCGCCGGCTGGGCCAGGCCATGAGCCGCGGACGATCGAAAGGAAACACCCCATGGCAGTGACCGACTTCTTCGATCGTGGCTGGCGAGCCAACCCGGACGGCGTGGCGTTCATCGCAGGCGAGAGGTCCTTCACGTACCAGGAGATCGGGGAGCTCTCGTGTCGCGTGGCCCATGCCCTGCTGGAGCGGGCGACCGGCCGTGAGGCGAAGGGCGCGGTGCTCGCCGGGAACGACCCGGTCGCGTGGGCCTGTGTCCTCGGGCTGTGGCGGGCCGGGCTGGCGTGGGTTCCCGTCAACCCCGCCACCCCGCCCGAGGAGATACAGCGGCTGCTCAAGGGATTCGACTGCGAGGTGCTGTTCTGCCACGAGCCGTTCCTGCCGGTCGTCGAGAAGCTGCGCCCCGACCTGGACGAGCTGCACACCGTCGTCTCGCTGGGTTCCGAGGCGGCCACCGCGTCCAGCGCCGGCGGCATCACCTTCGAGGAATTCCTCCGCGACGCCCCTGCCGACCGCCCCGACTTCATCCCCTCCCCGGAGTCGGTCGCCGGCATCATGCCGACCGGCGGGACGACCGGCGCCCCCAAGGGAGTGATGAACACCCACCGGGGTCTGAGCGTCAGCGCCTCGCAGCAGATGCTCGCCGCCTCCTACTGGGAGGACGACCCCGTCGTGAACCTCGTCGCCGCACCGATGACGCACACGGCGGGCACCCTCACACTGCCCTGCACGGCGCGCGGCGGCACGGTCGTCGTGATGAGCCGGCCGGATCCGGTGCAGCTGCTCGACCTGATGGAGAAGCACCGCGTCACCGAGCTCTTCCTGCCCCCGACCGTGATCTACCGGCTGCTGGAGATCCCCGGCATCGAGCAGCGGGACTTCTCCTCACTGAAGTACCTCATGTACGGTTCCGCGCCCATGTCGACGGAGAAGCTGCGCCGAGCCATCGAGGTCTTCGGCCCTGTCATGTTCCAGGGCTACGGGCAGACGGAGGCACCGGCCGCGATCGCCTTCCTGCGGCCCGAGGAGCACTTCACCGACGGCAGGATCGCCGACGACTCCCGGCTGTCGGCGGCGGGCCGCCCCGCTCCGCTGGTGCGCGTGGAGATCCTCGACGACAACGGCAGAATCCTTCCCGCCGGCGAGACGGGTGAGATCTGCGTGCGCGGCGACCTGGTCATGAAGGGCTACTACAAAGCCCCCGACAAGACCGCAGAGGCCCTCGTCGACGGGTGGCTGCACACCGGAGACGTCGGTTTCCTCGACGCCGAGGGCTACCTCCACATCACCGACCGCAAGAAGGACATGATCATCTCGGGTGGCTTCAACGTCTACCCGAGTGAGGTCGAGCAGGTCGTCTGGAGCCACCCGGCCGTGCAGGACTGCGCCGTCATCGGCGTTCCGCACGAGGAATGGGGTGAGGCCGTCACCGCCGTGGTCGAGCTCAACCCCGGTGCGCAGCTGACCGAGGAGGAGCTGATCGCGTACTGCCGGCCGCAGCTCGGCGGCATCAAGACCCCCAAGCAGGTCGTCTTCCTGGACGTCCTGCCGCGCAGCGCCAATGGAAAGGTCCTGAAGAAGGACGTCCGTGAGCCGTTCTGGCGCGGCCACGAGCGGCAGATCTAGCGAACGGTCAGAAGGCCCCGGCGGAGTACGGCGGGTCGGCTGCCTACGTACGGCGGCTTCCGAGGAACTCGCCTGCGTCGGCCCAGCCGTCGCGGCCTGTCTGACCTTCCACACCGGCATGGGACCCGTTTCCGTGCCATTGCCTCAACCGAGTCTTTGGACGTCCCCGACCAGGGCCGCGCCGAGCTTCCTTCTCGCCGAGGCCGGTACGGCGTACTCGACGCACGTGTCCGTCTGCATAGCGGTCACGGCTACCTGACCGGACAGACCCCGGGTCCGACGAGATCGCGCAAAGCGATCGGTAACGACCTGGGCCGGATCCACCTCCTGTGCCCGCGACTCTCTCAAGGAGAATCTCATGCCCCCTTCCACCGTCAACCGTCAATGGCTGCTGGAACGCCGCCCGGTCGGTGCTGTCACCGCCGAGGACTTCCGGTTCAACGAAACCGACATCCCCGTGCCCACAGACGGCGAAGTGCTTGTTCGCTCCCTGTACTTCGGCTACGACGCCAGCCAGCGAATCTGGCTGACCGACGACGGCGGCTACATGGAGCCGATCCAGATCGGTGAGCCGATGCGGACCATGGGAATCGGCCAGGTCGTCGCCTCACGAGACCCCGGTTACCAGGTGGGAGACCTGGTCGAGGGCTTCCTGAGCTGGCAGGACTATGTGCTCGCCCGTGGCGACGGCCCTATGCCGCTGCGCGTGCTGCCGCGTGCGGACCATCCACTGTCCTGGAACCTCGGCGTGTTCGGCGTCGGCGGACTGACCGCCTACTTCGGCATCACCGACGGCCTTCAGGTGAAGCCGGGCGACACCGTGGTCGTGTCGGCCGCGACCGGGGCCACCGGGTCGCTGGCCGTCCAGATAGCCAAGGCGCTCGGTGCCAAGAGGGTGATCGGTACAGCCGGTGGAGAGGAGAAATGCCGCTGGGTGGTCGAGAGGACCGGTTGCGACGCGGCCATCGACTACAAGACCGACAACCTCGACGCACGACTGCGCGAGCTGTGCCCGGACGGCGTCGACGCCTACTTCGACAATGTCGGCGGCGACATGCTGGACACGATGCTGCTGCACATGAACCCGCTCGGACGCGTGCTGATCTGCGGTGCCATGTCATCGGACTACAGCGATGTCAAGCTGCAGGGCCCCAGCAACTACATGCGCATCTGCACCCACCAGCTCACCGTGCGGGGCATCCTGCTGTTCTTCTACCGTGACCGACTCGCGGAGGGAGCGGCCCAGCTCGGAGAGTGGGTGAGGGAAGGCCGCCTGCACGTCGAGGAGCACGTTGTCGAAGGATTCGAGCACGCCCCGGCCCTGCTGCCGACGATGTTCACCGGCAAGCAGCCCGGCAAACTGATCCTCAAGGTGGCGGACCCGGACTGAGTGGAACGAGGACCGAGCGACCGGTGACGGTGGTCACCGGCGCGGCGGGCAGCCCCGGGCCGGGGGGGCCCCCCCCCGGAGCCGTACCCAGCGGCCCGGGCGGCCGGGCCGCGACCGTGCGGCCGCCGGGTTC
>NZ_JBHVDD010000158.1:0-9551 GCF_042802995.1 Streptomyces sp. NPDC057438 | reverse complement strand
GACCGCGAGGCCGCGGTCCGGCCCGTCGTCGGCAACGTGCACAATCTAGCCAGGACGCGCAACTGCCGACGGCTGAAACTCGTCCCTCGCTCCCGAGCCGGCACGGCCGACGGAGACCACGCACACCCACGATGGGGGACGAAACCATGATCCTGACACCGAGGCACAGCCGCCGCAGACCGGGCGCCGTCAAGGCGGCCGTGGTGGGTGTGTGCGCCGCGGGTGCGCTGAGCCTCGCCGGATGCTCGGGTGACGGCGGTACGGCGGACAAGGGCGGCGACCCGAAGCCGACCTCCGCGGCGACGAGCGGCACCGAGGACAAGGGCGGGGCCGAGGCCGGCACCACGGCCGACAAGCCCGACGCGAAGGCGTCCGAGGAGCCGGGCGACGGGGACAAGGCACCCGCGGACGCTCCGGCCGCCTCCAAGTCACCGGTCTCCGCCGCCACTCCCCCGGCGGGCGGAGACGGCGAGGTTGACGACTGCGACCACAAGATGCCGATCTCCCCGGACGAGATCGCGGTCTACCGCTACACCCCGGAAGGGGGGTTCCTCAGCCTGATCGTCAAGCACGGCAACTGGGGCTGCGGCACCCCCGATTCGGACGGCGCGCCGTTCGAGACCGTCGGCAAGGAGACCTTCATCCCGCTGGACCAGGCCGCCGACATCACCGTGACCGACCCCATCGTGGAAAGCACGGAGAACCAGCCCATCGGAGTCCAGGAGTTCCTCGACTGGCTGGAGGCCCACCCGAACTCCGGCCTGGTCTTCACCTACCACCTCGGAGCCGACGGCTCCATCGACCGCCTCGACGAGGTCTTCACGCCCTGACTCCCCGCCGCCGGACGGTCCTGCCCGCCCCGGCGCGGCCCGTCTTCGGGGCGCGCCGGCCGGTCATCAGGATGATCGAGAAGCCTGCCAGGAACACGCGAAGAGCGCGGAGGCCCGTCCGTGCGCCAGTTCCATGAGGAAGCCGGTCGTGCCGCCCTCGGAGGGGTCGGGGCCGACGTGGGCCGCGTACATCCCGAAGACCGCGAGCCCCCGGGCCCGATCCACACCGATCAGGCGGCCCACCGAGAGCCGGTCGCCTCGCGGGGCCTCGGGCCGTTCCGTGCCGACGGCCTCGTCCCGGCCGCCGGTGGCAGGTGCCGCGAGTGCCGCGGGGTCTGCGTCCTGGGTCATGCCTCCAGGCTGGGGAGTGCGCCGGGCCCGCAGTATCCGTCAGGTGTCCGGTCCCGCCCCGCCACCCGAGGGGGTGTCCCCGTGCCCCATGGCGCCCCCGGTCGCCGGGGGCGCCATGGGGCGTGCGCCGTCACACCTGGCCGGGGATCACACCCCGGTGGCGGACCCGCCTCCCCGCCGGACGCCCGCACCCGCGCGGCCCGTCGCGGAGGCGAAGCCCAGCCAGGTGTGCCGGTTGCCCCACCAGCACCAGCCGACCTTGGGGGCGTCGCGGCGTTCGACGCCGTCACGCCCGGAGCCGTTGCTGATCCAGATCGCGGGGGTCCGGGCGTCCGGCGTGCCGTTGTCCTTGCGCAGCCGGGAGCCGATGGTCATGAAGCAGTGGTTGCGCTCCAGGATCTCCGGCTGCTGGAGCACCCAGTGGATGCCTTCGGTGAGCAGCAGCGGGGTGCGGCCCTCCTCGGTGAGGGCGGGCAGGGCCTCCTCGGGGCTCCAGTCGGCCATGTGGTCGCCCCGGTCGAGCCCGCCGACGAGGTGGAGGGGGGTCTCGGGGAGCTCGATGGCGGAGGGCGTGAAACGGTCGACGTCGGACATGTCGGTGACGACGAACCCGGGCCTGCCGTCCCGGCGCATCAGCGGCGCGAGGGCGGAGGCGGGGGCGAGATCCGGGTGGACGGCGAGCAGCACGCCGCCGCCGGGTGCCGGAGCCGGGGCGGCCCCGGCGCCCTCGGCGTAGGCACGCACCTCGTCGGCGGACAGTCCGGCGATCTCGTGCACGCCCAGCTCGATCAGTCGCTCGGCCTGTGCGCTCAGGGGCGGAAGTGCGGGGAGGACTACGGAGGTTGCGGGCGTGGGCTTCGGCACGATGCTCCCAGGGAGGACGACAGGGACGGACGCGGGGGCAACGAGGCGGCGCGCCCGAATGTTCCCGCCGCCCCCACCCGCCTCGTCACCGCGGGGTCAACGCCAGGCGCGGAGGGCGTGGTCGCCCCGCGCGCACTCCGCCCGCAGTTCGGCGAGTTCGGCGGCGGGCAGGCCGCGGGCCGAGCCGCGCCGGCTGTGGTCCAGCAGGGCGGACGAGGTGCGCAGCCACTCGGGCCGTGGGTCCACGCCGATGAAGTCCGCCAGCCGGGTCAGTTCTCCGGCCGGGTCGTCCAGCAGGTTCTCGTGGGCGAGGGTCGTGCGCCGGCCGGCGGGGAGACCCGCGAGGAACTCCGTTCCCTCGACGACGAGTTCTGACCACAGGACACCGAACGTGCGCAGGGGAATGCGGCGGTCGCGCACGAGCGCGGGGTCGAAGCGTTCGCCGAGCAGGGGCGCCAGGTCCGGGGGCAGCGCGCGGACGTGCTCGGGGGTCAGGTCGGCGAAGCTGTCGACGCCGGAGCGGGCCTTGATCTCGCGGAGCAGGGAGATCGCACGGTATCCGGGATGACGGCTCATGGACAGGGCGCAGTCCGGGCCGTCGCGGAACATGTGCACGAACCCGGCGTCGGGGAAGGCGTCCCGCAGCCCCGGCGCCCAGCCGGTCGAGTAGCCGGAGCGTTCCACGACGGCCGTGCGGCCGAACCGGGCACAGAGCAGGCCGAACAGGGCCCGGTGGTGTTCGGCGGCGGTGCGCACCGGCCACCGGGGGACCGCCGCGCCGAGGTCGTCGAGAAGTCCGTCCGGGTCGTCGGTCAGATGGGGCAGCACCATCAGGGAGAGGGCGGGAATGCCCTTCGTCTCGGAGGCGTACCGGCCGGGGACGCGGGTGTGGAGGAACTCCGGCAGCGGCACCCCGCTGCGGATCATCCGCTCGAAGTGCGGTGCGGGCCGGTGGAGCGCCTGCCAGAACTCCTCGCCGTCCACCTCGCCCGCGGGGAAGGACGCGTCGCCCACCGAGGCCATGTACTCGTTGAGGCTCAGTACGTCCGGGTGGGAGTTGAGGATGCGGGACAGCGCGGTCGAGCCGCTGCGTCCCGTACCGAAGACGAAGGTCAGAGAACGCATGTTCCCCCTTCTCGTGTCCAGCGTGGCGGTGTAGGGCGAGTCACGCCCCCAACACCGCCGTACGGCAGGTCGGTTGGCGATTTCATGGGGGCGCGCCCGAACCTTATGATCTTGGTCATGACTGTGCAGAACTCCGACAAGACACTCTCCCGCAAACAGCGACTCCAGGAGAAGCAGCGCCGCCAGCTGGCGGTCGTCGACACCGTGGACAAGGCCGAGGTCAAGGTCCGCAAGGCGGAGACCGAACTGGCCGTGGCCGTCACCGAGGCCGTTCAGATGTTCGGCGACGAGGATGCCGCGTCCGAAGCGCTCGACATGTCCGCCGAGGCGATCCGGCGCTTCCTGCGCATGGCGCGGGACGAAGCGGCGCGCGCCGGCGAGGTCGCCGAGACGGCCGAGGCGGCCGCCGCCTCCTGAGCGGCTGGAGCCTGGGGCGCGGGCCTCGACCACCCGTGGTCGGCACGCCCCCGGGGTTCCGGCGTCAGGCGGCGGGGGCCGTCCGGGGCCGGGTGCGGGTCCATGCCGTGACGGAGACGGACAGGACGGAGAGGAGCACGAGGGCGGCGGCCGGGCCGAGGACGGTCCAGGGGGCCAGTTCCACGTAGGGCTGGTTCTCCGAGAGCAGGCGGCCCCACTCGGGGGTGGGCGGCTGCTCGCCCAGGCCGAGGAAGCCCAGGGAGGCCAGGACGAGGACCGTGGTGGGCAGGCGCAGCAGCGCGTTGCGCACCAGCGCGGGCAGCACCGCGGGCAGCAGGTGGTGGCGCAGGAGGTAGGCGGGGCCCGCACCGAAGGAGACCGACGCGAGCAGGTGGCCGCTGGCCCGTTCCTGTTCGAGCAGGGCGGCCGCCTGCGCCGCGTACGGCGTCCAGGCCACCAGGCACACCGCGCACGCGGCGCCCCACCACGACGGTCCGGTCACCGCGGTCGTGAGCAGACCGGCGAGGACGGCCGGCAGTGTCGACACCACTTCGGTCAGCCCGGCCCCCACCTGTGTCGCCGTCCCGACGGCCAGGCCGACGAGGGCGCCCACCACGGTCACCACGAGGGCCACGCCGACCGTGCGCAGGGCCCCGTGTCCGAGCCGGGCCAGCAGGTCGCGACCGAGCGAGTCGGTGCCGAGAGGGTGCGCGAGGGACGGGGGCAGCAGCCGGGCCGTCGTCTCCACGTGGAGGGGGTCACGCAGCAGGCCGGCCACCACCAGGGCGAGCAGGGCGCTCGCGCAGCAGCCGATGACCCAGGGCAGCGCGCGGGTCCGTACGAGAGCGGGCGGGTGCAGGGCGGGCAGGGCGGCGTCCCGCAGGGCGGGGCCGAGCAGGGCGTGACGCACCGCCCCGATCGCGAAACCCGCGCAGACGCCGAGCAGGACCAGGGCCAGTGTCGCGGTCTGCAGCGGCGGCAGGTCCTGGGCGATGGCCGCGTCCAGCGCGAGCCGGCCGAGGCCGGGGATGTTGAAGATCCGCTCCACCGCGACCGCGCCGCCGACCAGGGCGACGACGGTCGGCAGGAGTTGGGGGAGCACCCCGGCCAGGGCGCGGCGCAGCGCGGTGCGCGCGATGCGGCCGCCGCGCAGTCCGGCGGCCCGCCAGGTCCGGGCCCACGGCTCGTTGAAGGCGGCGGGCAGGGACTGGTCGAGCAGGCCGCCGATCATCGCTCCGGAGGGCACGCCGAGGGCGAGGGCGGGCAGCACCATCGAGCGCGGCCCCTCCCAGCCCTGGGACGGGAACCAGCCCAGCCACACCCCGCACACCGTCGCCAGCAGTGAGGCGAGCAGGAACTTGGGCAGCGCGGCGAGGACGGCGGCGCCGGTCCCCGCCCGCTTGCTCCGCAGGTCGCGCCGCGCGCCGAGGCGCAGGGTACGGGCGCAGACCAGCGCGGCCACCACGACGGTGACCGCGAACGCGCCGAGCATGAGCGTGACGGAGACCGCGAGGGCGGTCGTCACCTGCGGCAGCACCGGTTCGCCCGACACCCAGGAGGTGCCCGCGTCCCCGCGCGCCAGTCCGGCTGCCCATCGCCCGATGTGGGCGAACGGCCCCTCGTCCAGACCCAGTTGCTCGCGTACGGCGGTCAACTGGGCGGGGGTGGGGTCCTGGTCGGCGGAGCGGGCGCGCAGCACGGTCAGGGCGGGGTCGACTCCGGACAGCCAGGGCAGGAAGGCGACGGCGGTCAGCAGCGCGGTCGCCGCCGTGACCCGGCCGGCCCCCGCGCGCCACCGGGTCGGGCGGCTCCGGGCGCCGGCCGACGGCATCGTGCTCATCGGCGGTTACTTCAGGTGGGTGTCGACGTCGACGAGGGAGCGCTCGCGGGGGTCGAGCAGGACGCCCTCGACATCACCGGAGATGCCCTGGACGACCTTCTCGTGGACCAGGGGCACGACGGCGTCGGTGCGCAGGATCTCCGCCTCGGCGCGCATGATCTTCTTCTGCCGCTCGGCCGTGTCGCCTTCCGCGGCGGCGGACTTGATGGCCTTGTCGACCTCGGTGTCCTTGAGGCCCGCGATGTTGTAGACGCCGTCCCGGGTGAAGTCGCTGGCGAGGTAGGCCACCGCGTCGCCGGTGTCGAGGAGCGTGACCCGGGAGAAGACGAGGGCGTCGTACTTGCCCGCGAGGAGGTCCGCCTCCATCTGCGTGTACTCGCGCACGTCCTGCTTCACGGTGAACCCGGCCTTCTCCAGCTGCTGCTGGAGGACCGAGGCGGCCTCGGGGAGTTCGGCCCGGTTGGTGTACGTGGCCAGGCGCAGGGTCCTGCCCTTCGTCTCCGCCTTCACCTGGGTGGTGGTCGCCGCCTTCGCCCGGCCGGTCACCTCGACCCGCCGGTCGGCGGCCCAGGACACGGCCGGCCCGAACAGCCCCTGTGCGGGGTCCGCGTATCCGCCGAAGACCGAGTCGACGAGGACGCCGCCGTCCACGGCCGCACGGGCCGCGGCGCGCAGCCCCGCGTCGGCGAGGAGGCCGCCGCCGGTGTTGAGGATCAGGCTGTCGGTGCGTACGGAGGGCACCTCGTGACGCGTCTTGGCGTCGAGGAGCTTCGCCTGGGCGGTGGGGATCCACTCGGCGATGTCCACGTCGCCGCCGCGCAGGGCGTTGGCGCGGGCTGTGCCGTCGGCGATCCAGCTGACGTCGATGCCGGAGGTCTTGGCCTTGCCGCCCCAGTAGCCGTCGTAGCGGTCGAGGGTGGCCTTGGTCTTTCCGGTCAGCCGGGTGATCGTGAACGGGCCGGTGCCGGTGCCGACGGGGCTGACGGTGCCGTCGGCGGCGTACGCCTTCTCGGCGAGGATGCCGAGGGCGGGGCTGGCGAGCCGCAGCGGAAGGACCGGGTCGGCCGTCTTGGTGGTGATGGTGACGGTGTCGGTGTCGTCGGCCTTGGCGGTCAGCGTGATGTCGCTCAGGACGCGCGGCTTGGTCTCGGCCTCGTTCGCGTGGTCGAGCGCGTTGACGACCGACTCTGCCGTGACGTCGGTGCCGTCCTGGAAGGTGGCCTTGCGCAGCTGGAACACCCAGGTCGTATCGTCCTTCCGTGCCCAGGACTTGGCCAGGGCGGGTGCGGCGGCGCCGTCCTCGTCCAGGGCGGTGAGCCCTTCGGCCACGGACAGCTTGCTGAGCACGGTCGCGTCGTTGCTGTACGGCGACAGGGCCTGGACCGGCGGCACCGCGAGCGCTATGCGCAGGCGGCCGTCGGCGCCCGGCGCACCGCTCGCACCCGGTCCGTCCTCGCCGGAGACGAAACAGCCGGCGAGCATCGGGGTGAGGGCGAGCGCCGTCAGAAGGCGGCGGGGAGTGGTGCGCATGGTCGGTCCTGTCTGGCGGCGGGCGGATCGCGCCCCCGGCGCGCGGCAGCGGCGTCCAGAGGCGCGATCAGTCTATTAGGCAAGCCTTACCAAGCTGACAGGACCCCCCGCCGCTCGCTGAGAGGGGGTCAGGCGCCGGAGACGGCCGCCGCCTCCGCCCTCAGGTCGAGCCGGTGTTCCCCCGCGTACACGTTCATGGATCCGCCGCGGAGGAAGCCGACGAGGGTGAGGCCGGTCTCGACGGCCAGGTCCACCGCGAGGGAGGACGGCGCGGAGACGGCGGCGAGGACGGGGATGCCCGCCATGACTGCCTTCTGGACCAGTTCGAAGGAGGCCCGTCCGGAGACCAGCAGAACGGTTCGGGACAGCGGGAGTTCGCCGGACCGGAGCGCTCGGCCGACCACCTTGTCCACGGCGTTGTGCCGGCCGATGTCCTCCCGCAGGTCCAGCAGGTCGCCCTCGGGAGAGAACAGTCCGGCCGCGTGCAGTCCG
Source organism: Streptomyces sp. NPDC057438 (assembly GCF_042802995.1). Classification (NCBI taxonomy): domain Bacteria; kingdom Bacillati; phylum Actinomycetota; class Actinomycetes; order Kitasatosporales; family Streptomycetaceae; genus Streptomyces; species Streptomyces sp. NPDC057438. Next base: position 2,102 of record NZ_JBHVDD010000158.1, on the reverse strand, counting down.
CCGGTCCGGTCGAACACCTGTTGCGCGGCCCGCAGCCGGTCCGGGAGGAGGGCCAGCAGGCCGGGGGTGACCCGGACCGGGGGCGTGTCGGCGATGGGCCACCGCGCCGTGGTCCGTACGGCGTCGAGGCTCGCCTTCCCGCACAGGCCGCACGACGAGGTGGTGTACACGTTGCGTTCCAGGGTGATGTCGGGCAGCGTCACACCGGGCGCGAGCCGGACGTCGACGACGTTGTAGGTGTTCCGGCCGTCCTCGGTGGCGCCCGCACAGTACACGATGTTCGCCACGTCCGAGGCCCGGCTCACGACGCCCTCGCTCACCAGGAACCCGGCGGCCAGGGCGAAGTCGTCGCCGGGGGTGCGCATGGTGACGGCCAGCGGCCTGCCGCCCAGCCGGATCTCCATCGGCTCCTCGGCGACCAGTGTGTCGGGGCGGGTGCTCTCTACCCCGTCCCTGATCCGCAGCACCCGGCGTCGTTCGGTGACCCGGCCCATGGCCTCACTCCCAGTTCTGTCGTCGGGTCCGCGGCCGGTGCTCCCGGGCGCTCAGCACTCGATGACGTTGACGGCGAGGCCGCCGCGGGCGGTCTCCTTGTACTTGACCTTCATGTCGGCGCCGGTCTCCTTCATGGTCTTGATGACCTTGTCGAGGGAGACGTGGTGGCGGCCGTCGCCACGCAGCGCCATGCGGGCGGCGGTGACAGCCTTGACGGCTGCCATGCCGTTGCGTTCGATGCAGGGGATCTGCACGAGGCCGCCGACGGGGTCGCAGGTCAGGCCGAGGTTGTGTTCCATCCCGATCTCGGCCGCGTTCTCGACCTGTTCGGGGCTGCCGCCCATGACCTCGGCGAGGCCGCCCGCGGCCATGGAGCAGGCGGAGCCGACCTCGCCCTGGCAGCCGACCTCGGCGCCGGAGATGGAGGCGTTCTCCTTGAACAGCAGGCCGATGGCTCCGGCGGCGAGCAGGAAGCGGACGATGCCGTCCTCGTCGGCGCCGGGCACGAACTCCAGGAAGTAGTGCAGGACGGCCGGGATGATGCCGGCCGCGCCGTTGGTCGGCGCGGTGACGACCCGGCCGCCGGCGGCGTTCTCCTCGTTGACCGCCATCGCGTAGAGCGTGATCCACTCCATGGCGCGGGGCAGCGGATCGCCCTCGCTGCGCAGGGCGCGGGCGGCCGCCGCGGCCCGGCGACGGACCTTCAGACCGCCCGGGAGGATGCCCTCGCGGCCCAGCCCCCGGGAGATGCACGCCTCCATGACACGCCAGATCTCCAGCAGGCCCGCGCGGATCTCGGCCTCGGTACGCCAGGCCTTCTCGTTCTCCAGCATCAGCGCGGAGATCGACAGCCCCGTCTCCCGGGCGAGCCGCAGCAGTTCGTCGCCCGTGCTGAACGGATGGGGCAGCACCGTGTCGTCGAGCTTGATGCGGTCCGCGCCGGCCGCTTCCTCGTCGACGACGAAACCGCCGCCCACGGAGTAGTAGGTCTTCTCCAGCAGGAGGGTGCCCTCGGCGTCGTGGGCGAAGAGGATCATGCCGTTGGCGTGGTACGGCAGTGACCTCCTGCGGTGCAGGACCAGGTGGGCCGAGGCGTCGAAGGCGACCTCGTGGGCGGGGCCGATCTCCGCGCCGAGGAGACGGAGGCGCCCGGTGGCACGGATGCGTTCGACGTCCACGTCGGCCTGGGCGACATCGACCGTGTGCGGCTCGTTGCCCTCCAGACCGAGCAGCACCGCCTTGGGGGTGCCGTGGCCGTGCCCGGTGGCGCCGAGCGAACCGAACAGCTCCGCCCTTACGGCGGCGGTCTGGGCCAGCATCCCGTCCTGCTTCAGCCGCCTGACGAACATCCCGGCGGCACGCATCGGGCCCACGGTGTGCGAGCTGGACGGGCCGATGCCGATCGAGAACAGGTCGAAGACGCTGATTGCCACGCCACGCTCCGTGGAGTTGGAGGGGACGCACCGACCGGTGACGGCGCGTCCCCTGCGGGAGGTTGTCGGTTACAGGCCGGGGTACAGCGGGTGCTTGTCGGCGAGGGCCTTGACCCGGGTCTTGAGGGCTTCGGTGTCGTACGAGGGCTTGAGGGCCTCGGCGATGACGTCGGC
>NZ_JBHVDD010000157.1:0-9731 GCF_042802995.1 Streptomyces sp. NPDC057438 | reverse complement strand
ACGGAGCATGGCGCCAGTCTGCTCAGCCTGTTCGCCCGGTGGCGCCCACTGCTGTCCGAGTCGGCATGGGCGCACTGCCGCAACGTGTTGGGCTAATACTCCAGCTGTAGATCGTGATCTTTGCGTTGTTGGGCTGCTTGGCGCTGGTAGTGGCCGGCACGGGCTGGCTCGGTCTGGTGCGGTCGCGCCAGTCGTCGGCGGGTCACGCCGTCGTGTCCGCCGGATGGCCGGACTCGGCGAAGGGCCCCCGGTCGGGGCGCAGCGAATAGAGCACCTCGTACACCTCGCGGCGGACCTCTACCGCTTCGTACGCGGCAGGGATTGTGCGGGCGAGCTCGGTCTCCCGGAACGCGTCGAGCGCCTCGCGGCTCTCGAAGAAGTAGATGCCGCACACGTCGCCGGTTGCGCTGTCGCGGCCGTAGACCTTCTGCAGGAGACCGGGTATGTCACGGAAGCGGGGCCGCCGCTCCAGCAGGCTCCGCTCGAACTCCTGCGCATCGAGTCCGGATGTGATCCGGACGAAGAGGATGGCGGGCATGGAGTCATCTCCGTCCTTGAGATGCCCCCTGAGTCGATTCTAGCTGATCTCGCTGGTCAGGGCCTGTGCGGACACAGGTGCGGCCACCGTTGATCATCGTGAGTTGTGTGGACTGACGAAGAGACGGTGGCCGCAGGTCACAGCATAGATCCCACCCGTTGGCGGGGTGCGTTCGAGGCCCTGATGGGCAGGATCGCGGGCCGCTTCGCACGGGTTGAACCCCGGCGCCGGGCCGGGTGGCTGGTGCTCGGTCTGCTGACGGACCTGCCGCGCAAGAACTGCTGGACGATCGCGGAGTGGGCCGGGGATCCCACTCCGCACGGTTTGCAGCACTTGCTGTCCCGGGCGTCCTGGGATGCGGACACGGTCCGTGATGACGTCCGTGACTACGTGGTCGAGCATCTGCGTGATGACGCGGCGGTGCTGGTCGTCGACGAGACCGGCGACGTGAAGAAGGGCACGCACACCGTCGGGGTCCAGCGGCAGTACACCGGCACCGCGGGCCGGATCGAGAACTCCCAGGTCGCCGTCTACCTCGTCTACGCCGGCAGCCGCGGGCACGCCGCGGTGGACCGAGAGCTGTACGTTCCGCGCGCGTGGACCACCGATCCCGACCGCTGCCAGGCCGCGGGCATCCCAGAGGAACGGGCCTTCGCGACCAAGCCGGAACTGGCCGCCGTGATGATCGAACGGTTCCTGGACGCCGGGCACCACGCCGCCTGGGCGGCCGGGGACGAGGTCTACGGCGGCAACCCGAAACTGCGGGCCGCACTGGAAACACGCGGCATGGGCTACGTCCTCGCCGTCGCCTGCTCAGCCGGAATCACCACCCAGGCAGGCAAGTTCAGGGCAGACGCCCTGGCCGGCAAGCTGCCCAGGCGGGCCTGGCAGAAGCTGTCCGCCGGGGCCGGCGCGAAGGGGCACCGGTTTTACGACTGGGCCGTCATCGACACCGTCGACCCCGGCGCCGGGCACCGTCAGTTGCTGATCCGCCGCAACCGTGCCACCGGCGAACTCGCCTACTACCGCTGCTATTCGCCCGGGGCCGTGCCGCTGACCACCCTGGTCAGGGTCGCCGGATCAAGGTGGCGGGTGGAGGAGACCTTCCAGGCCGGAAAGGGTCTGGCCGGACTTGATGAGCATCAGGTCCGACGATTCGTGTCCTGGACCCGCTGGGTCACTCTGGCGATGCTCGCCCATGCCTTCCTCGCCGTCGTCCGGGCCGACGAACACGACCGGGCCGCCGACCCCGCCGACCTGATCCCGCTGTCCTGCAACGAAGTACAGCGACTGTTCATCGCCATCGTCGTCCAGTCCGTCCACAACACCGCCCACCGTCTCACCTGGTCCAACTGGCGACGTCGCCATCAGGCCCGATCCCAGACCAGCCACTACCGGCGACAAGCCGCAACGCAGACATGAAGATCACGATCTACAGCTGGAGTACTACTGACCTTTTCGGGTTGCCTTCGGGTGGTGACGTTGGGTGATCCCTGCGGTATGCCGGTGTTATGCGGTACGCGGATGGTGGGGGGCCTGACTGCTGAGCGGCGGGCTGCGCGTGAGGTGATCCGGCTGGAGGCCGGGCGGAGGTTCGCTCGAGGTGACAGGAATTCGGTCATCGCCAAGGACCTGCGGGTGAGCGAGCGTTCAGTGGAGCAATGGCGCCGCAACTGGCGTGAAGGCGGCATGGAGGGTCTGAAGTCGAAGGGACCGTCGAAACTGCCGAAGCTGTCGGACGAGCGGTTCGCCGTGCTGGAGAAGGAGCTGGCCAAAGGTCCGGCCGCGCATGGCTGGGAAGATCAGCGGTGGACTCTGGAGCGTGTCAGAACGCTGATCGGCCGCCAGTTCGAGGTCAGTTGCTCGATCGCGGGAGTGTGGCGTCTCCTGCACCGCCACGGCTGGTCCTGGCAGAGCCCGGCCCGCCGTGCGCTGGAACGTGACGAGCATGCGGTCGAACTCTGGAAGAAGGACGTGTGGCCGCAGGTGGAAGCACCGCGGCGGCGCTCGGGGCCTGGATCGTCTTCGAGGACGAGGCCGGGTTCGCGATGACGCCGCCACGCGCCCGCACCTGGGGCCGGCGCGGACAGACTCCCGTGGTGAGAGTGCGGGGCCGGTCCCGGCGGCGGATCTCGGTCGCCACGATGTGCTGCTACCGGCCCGGCGAGAGGTCCCGGATGATCTACCGGCCCCGTTTCCACTCGCTTCTGAAGGGTGCGCGCAAGAGCTTCGCCTGGCAGGACTACCGCGACCTCCTGGTCCGCGCGCACCTGCAGCTCGGCGCGCCGGTCATCGTCGTCTGGGACAACTGTGAGACACCCATCGCACCGCTGGCCTGCGTGACTACGCCGCAGGCCACGACTGGCTCACGATTGTCCAGCTCCCCTCCTACAGTCCGGACTTGAACCCGGTGGAAGGGGTCTGGTCCCTGTTACGGCGAGGCCCGATGGCCAACACCGCGTTCACCGACCCCGACCACCTCACCCGCACCCTCCGCCGCGGCCTCGCCCACATCCAGCGCCACCCGGAACTCATCGACGGCTGCCTCACCGAAACCGGCCTGACCCTCACCCCCGGCACCCGAAGCTAATCCGACAAGGTCAGTAGCAAGCGGAGCGCGGACGCGGGCGAAGCCGCGTCGTGGGAACCAGTCCCAGAGGTCCGGAGGGGACGTTCAGACACTTCTGCTCGCCACGCCGGCACAAAGTGCCCGGCATGACAACCCGCACGTAATGGAAGGTAATTGGGCGCGACTCTTCGGCAGGGAGGGGCTGAACCAAGGGACACCGGAACAAGCAAGGTGCCGCTGGCATCCCTCGTCAGCACCTTCGTAGGTAAGAGCTGTCAGCAGAGGAAACCCAACGGGGGGCGCTGGAGGAGTTCCTCCAGCAGGTCGAGTCTGGAGCGGGACCGGGGAGTCGGCCTCGATGGCCCGCTCCGGGTCCGACTCCCACACGCGGATCGCAACAGGCCCGTCCGGGTCGAGACTTTCGGGGTCGCCGGCGGCTATCTCGGTGTCCTCGCCGTCGATCTCGGCAGCGAGCTTCCCGGGCTGCGGGCATACCTCGCGCGTGGACAGCACACGCCAGTCGTGACCGTCCTCCGGGGAGTCGGGGCTGAGGACTTCACTGTTGGGGCGGATGACGATCCAGCCCTCGCCGGGGACGGTCAGATGGCGGCCGAACGCACCGAGGAGCTTGCCCTGCCCGTCAGGGCCTCCGGCTATCTGGTTGACGATCTCGGATGCGCGGTGGTTGTTGGGGGCGGGCTCGATCGTGCCGTCCTCTGCGCGTCGGCCGGCGTACAGAATCGCCCCGCCCATGGCGTTGCCGATGTACGTGGCGGCGAACCGGACCTCGGGGACCAGGTGGTACAGCTCCCAAGCCCGGGACTGCCACGACTGGTTTACGGAGCCCTTCGTGCGGACCTTGTGGTTGACGTACCGGGAGCCCGCGGCGGTGAGGTCGCTTCGTGTCACGGGGCGACCCGGCCGAGCGTGTCGTCAACCGGTAGATCAACACGGCCGCTCCGGCGACGGCGAATGAACCGTTCCGAGTCGAATGGAGGCTCCGGACTGTCCCGGGGCGGTTCAGCCGGCCTCATGACCGGAAGCCAGGACCCTGCCCGCACGGCAAGGGCAAGCCCCAGCGGCTCCCACGCTTCACAGGACAGTCACGGGGTGAGGCGAGCGGCGTTGACCACTCACCTCACCCCAAGGACAGGTTCTCGGTCAGACCACAACCGGCTGACGCTCAGGTTCCGACATACGTCAGACGACCGGCCCGATGCAGCCCGTACAGGGACCGGGCGCAGGCCAGTCCCAGGACGAGCAGCGCCAGCCAGGGCAACGCGGACATGCTGGCGGCCCGCGCGGAGTCGAGGGCCGCGCCGGTGAGCAAGTTCCCCAGGGTGATGCCGACGCCGCAGATGGTGTTGTAGAGCCCGTAGTGCGTGGCCACCAGGCGATCACCCGAGAGCCGGACGATGGTGTCCATCTCGAAGGGGTACGCGATCATCGTGCCCAAGGCCAGCAGCAGTGCGGCCAGCGTCGGCCGTACGGCGGCGAGGAGCCAGCGGCTCATCCCCTCGTCCGGCATGGGTACGGCCGTCGCCGCGAGCAGCGGCACGAAAGCCAGGCCCATGGTCACAAACCCCAGGCCAGGGCCTGTCCCGGCTCGAGTCGCTCCTTGCACCGTCGGCCCTCCTCACCTTCCTCCCAAAGGACGCAGGCTGTGCCGTCAGCCCGGGTCTACCGCTTCTCGTACGGATTCTCCGGTTGCCGCACATGTTTCACGGAGGTGCCGTCGAGGACCGGCGGCCACGCCTCCTCCGAGCCGAGCTCGCCCTTGGGATGCCACGTTCCGGTGACCGTCACCCAGACATCGGTGGGAGGGGCGTCGACGCCGCGGATCTCGATCTTGTCGGGTCGTGCGTCGGCAGCACAGCAGGAGATGAGCAGGCGGGTCACGTACCAGGTGTCGCCGTCCTTGGTGACGAAGCCGGTCATCCGGATCGTGCGGCCCTTCATCGTCCTGCCGCTGTCGTACATGGCCCGGGAAGTGAACTCGGAGAGCGTCAGGTCGACCGGGTCGCCCTTCGGCAGAGCGTGGAACTTGCCGATGCCCTGGGCCGCGTACTCGGCCGCCGAGCGTTCGGCGCTGTACGCGCCGAGGGCGGGCGGCGGGAAAAGGAGCAGGGCGAGAGCGGGGACGGTGAGCAGCCAGGCGACGCGGGGGCCGTGGCTGTGGTCGTGATGCCCCTCGTCGTGCAAATGCTCCGCGTCGTCCTCGTCCACAACGTCGGCCCTGCTCGACCGTGCCACCACGACCGCCGCCACCAGCCCGAGCATCAGCAGCAGCGCGCCCGAGGCGATCAGATAGGGCCGCAACCCCGGCTGCACGTACCGCAGATACAGCTCGCTGAAGAGCGAGATCCGCAGCACCGCCGCGCCGCACAAGATCAGGACCAGCGCCGGACCGTACCGCCTCACAGCAACCACCACCCCACGAGCACACTGCTCACCAGCGCGACCACAAACGTCGCGGCCGAGAACCGCACCGCGAAAGCCCTCCCGAACGTCCCCGTCTGCAAGGCGATCAGCTTCAGGTCGACCATCGGCCCGACCACCATGAACGCCAGCCGCGCCGTCGGCGAGAACCCGCTCAGCGAGGCGGCGACGAAGGCGTCCGCCTCGCTGCACACGCACAGCACGACGGCGAGTGCGGCGAGGAGGAGGACGGAGAGCCAGGGCGAGCCGGTGAACACGTCGAGCACGGATCGGGGCACGACGATGTTGAAGGTCGCCGCAGCCGCCGCGCCGACGACGAGGAAACCGCCCGCGTGCAGAAAGTCGTGCTGGAGCCCGCCGACGAAGGCCACCCAGCGCGGCCCGCCCTCCGCCGCAGTACGCCGCTTCGCGGGCCGTAGCCACTCCTCCTTCCCGAACCGCACCCACAGCCAGCCCATCACCACGGCGGTGGCGAGCGAGGCGATCAGTCGGGCGGCGACCATCGCCGGGTTTCCCGGGAAGGCGATGGAAGTGGCGATCAGCACGACCGGGTTGATCGCGGGCGCTGAGAGGAGGAAGGCCAGGGCGGCGGCCGGCGCGACTCCGCGCCGCATCAGGCTGTCGGCCACGGGAACGGACGCGCACTCACAGCCCGGCAGTACGGCACCGGCCGCGCCCGCGACGGGGACGGCGAGGGCGGGGTTGCGGGGCAGGAGCCGGGTGAAGACCCGCTCGGGTACGAAGGCGCCGATCGTCGCCGACACCAGCGTCCCGAGCACCAGGAACGGCACGCCCTGGACGACGATCGCGGTGAAGACGGTCCACCAGGCGGCCACGGCCGGGGTGTAGAGGTCGAGGGCGACCATCGGGCCGAGGACCGAGGTGACCGTGGCTATGGCCACCAGAGCCAGTCCGCCCAGCACGACGTAGACCAGGATCCGGGTGACCAGCCAGACCCCGTCGGCCCGATCCCGTATTCGCTCGTGACTGTGCTGGCTCACCCTGCCCCTTGCCCCCGCCTCGTCGCAGCCTTCGGAATCGCGCCAACGTAGCGCCCGCTGGAGCTAGGAGGACCGACTGTGCCCAGGGTGGGAAGAACCTGTGCGATGGCCGTCGACGTGTGGTAACGCGTCAGGACAAGGGCTCGCCCCGGGCCGTAGTGCGGCAGGTGGTACAAGCACGTCAGGTAGCCGATCACCTGCGCCCGTCGGTGGCGCACCAGCCGTCGTCAGCCGTCGATCGTGCGGCGTACGCGCCGGGAGGGCTGGAAGGCGTACAGGTCCAGGATGTCGGGCGGGTCGGCGAGTCCCGGTCCGCCGTCGCGTACCCAGGCGGTGATGTCGGCGCTCGCGTCCGGGTCGTTGACCAGGCCGAGCCACACAGGCCGTCCGCCTGCGGCGCGACCGGCGGAGGAGGGCTGTATGACGACGACGTTGGCCTGTTCGCAGGCGTCCAGGCAGTTCACGGCCCGTACCTGGGCGATGTGCCCCAACTCGCTCTTCAGTCCTGCCAGCTGGGCGGCGTGGTCCACGCCGGGCACCTTCGGCGTACCACAGCAGCATCCCCGGCAGACGGTGACCGTGCAGCGGGCGGCGAGTGCTGTGGGCGCCGTTTCCCGGGGGCGGCGGCGGCTCATCGGGTGCCCTCGGCCGCGGCTCGCTGCCAGGCGGAGTCGCGCAGCAGGCGCAGGCCGTTGAGGCCGACGATGACGGTGGAGCCCTCGTGGCCCAGCACGCCGAGCGGCAGCGGCAGCGTGCCTGCCAGGTCCCAGACGACGAGAGCGGTGATGAACACCCCGGCGATGACGAGGTTCTGGACGACCAGCCGCCGGGCCCGGCGGGAGAGCGCGATCGTGGCGGGGACGGTGGCGAGTTCGTCCCGGACGATCACGGCGTCCGCGGTCTCCAGGGCGAGGTCGGAGCCCGCGCGCCCCATGGCGATGCCGGTGTGCGCGGCGGCCAGCGCCGGGGCGTCGTTGACCCCGTCGCCGATCACGAGGACCTTGCGGCCCGCGGCTTCCATCTCCTTGACCGCGGTGACCTTGTCCTGCGGCAGCAGCCCCGCCCGTACGTCCTCGATTCCTGCCTCGGCGGCCAGGCGGGTGGCGGCCCGCGGGTTGTCGCCGGTCAGCAACGCGGGCGCCGAGCCGGTCAGGGCGGCAAGCGATTTGACGGTGGCGGCCGCGTCGGGACGTAGCCGGTCGGCGAGGCCGAAAACCCCAGCCGGGGTGGCGTCGACGAGGACCAGGACGGCGGTACGGCCTGACTCCTCAAGCTCTTCGGCGACGGTGGACGCCGGGTGGCCGGCGCCCTGGGCGAGACGTGAGGGGGCGCCCACCTCGACCGTGCGACCGTCGATCACGGCCATCACCCCGACGCCCGGTGCCGACGTGAAGTCCAACGCCTGCGGCACATCGAGGCCGCGCTCGCGGGCCGCGTCGACGATCGCGCGGGCCAGCGGGTGCTCGCTGGGGTGCTCGGCGGCGGCCGCGAGGGCGAGCAACTCGCTCTCGCTGTACGGGGAATCCGCCAGCGGCCGGATGTCCGTGACGCGCGGGGTGCCCTCGGTCAGCGTCCCCGTCTTGTCGAGCGCGACCGCGTCGACCTGTCCAAGCCGCTCCATCACCACGGCCGACTTCACCAGCACACCGTGCCGCCCGGCATTGGCGATCGCGGACAGGAGCGGCGGCATGGTCGCCAGGACCACCGCGCAGGGCGAGGCCACGATCATGAAGGTCATGGCACGCAGCAGCGCATCGGAGAGTTCGGCGCCGAAGGCGAGCGGCACGAGGAACACGGCGAGAGTCGCCACGACCATGCCGAGCGAGTAGCGCTGCTCGACCTTCTCGATGAAGAGCTGGGTGGGCGCCTTGGTCTCGGACGCCTCCTCCACCATGCGCACGATCCTCGCGATCACGGAGTCGGACGCGTCACGCTCGACGCGGATCCGCAGGGCGCCGGTGCCGTTGAGAGTGCCCGCGAACACCTCGTCGCCCGGTTCCTTCGTCACCGGCAGCGGCTCACCGGTGATGGTGGCCTGATCCACGTCACTGGCCCCGTCCAGGACGCACCCATCGGCACCGACGCGCTCCCCGGGACGTACGAGAATCGTGTCGCCGACCACCAACTCCTCGACAGCGACCGGCTGTTCATCGCCGTCGCCGGTCAGCCGTACGGCCGTTGCGGGGGCCAGGTCCAAAAGACCCCGTACCGAATCGGCGGTGCGCGCCGTGGCCAGCGCCTCCAGCGCTCCGGACGTAGCGAAGATGACGATCAGGAGAGCGCCGTCCATCACCTGCCCGATCGAGGCCGCCCCGAGCGCGGCGACGATCATCAGCAGGTCGACGTCGAGCGTCTTGTCCCTGAGTGCCTTCAAACCCTCCCAGCCCGGCTCCCATCCTCCGGTGGCGTACGACAGCGCGTACAGCGGGCCCCATGACCAGGCCGGGGCTCCGGCCAGTTGCAGGGGCAGGGCCAGCAGGAATAAGACGGTCGCCGCGGTGGCCCAGCGCGCCTCGGGCAGGGCGAAGATCCGGGTGCGACGCCGGGGCAAGCTCGCACGAGCGGGCGCGGCAAGGCCGGCCGGGGACGGAGTGAGGGTGGTCGTCATCGGCGTGGGGTCCTTCACGAGGGACGCATGCGGGCATACGGGCAGGCGTGCGGCTCTGACCGTCTTTTCCACACCATACAGGAACACATGAAGAGACGTTCATCTCTTCACGCATCGAGGGCCTCGGCTACGTAGGATGACGTCATGGGCCACGGAATGGACACCAAGACCGCCGCCACAGCGCGCGAGCGCCTCGAGACCGTGGGCGCCGCCGACGTGGCCGCCACACTCCAGGCCCTCGCGACCCCGTCCCGGCTGCGCATCCTGGCCCGGCTCCAGGAGGGCCCGTGCGCGGCGACCGAACTCGCCGACGCCGTCGGCATGGAGCAGTCCGCCTGCTCCCATCAACTGCGTCTACTGCGCAACCTCGGCCTGGTCACCGGCGAGCGCCGTGGACGCTCGGTCATCTACGCGCTCTACGACGACCACGTCGCCGAACTCCTGGAACAGGCCCTGCACCACGTCGAACACCTGCGCCTCAGCCTGCGCGACACCCCGGCCGCGTCCGCCGCAGAGACGCCCGTGGCCTGACCCCCGAGGAAACACCCGCACAGAGGGATAACGTCGACGGCCGCC
>NZ_JBHVDD010000156.1:0-9841 GCF_042802995.1 Streptomyces sp. NPDC057438 | reverse complement strand
GAAGATGCCGAGGGCGATGACGCCGGCACCGATCCAGATCCAGCCCCTGTGCCCGCGGATGCCCTGCCAGAGCAGCCGGGCGCCACCGATTTCGAAGAGGGCGGCGACGACGAACAGGCAACGGAACGAGCGACAGTCATGATCGGTCGGTGAGCCTACCGACGGCCCGTGCCGCTGATATTCAGCGGGTCGGCGGACGCCTGGCAGCCGCACCCGCTCTCTCCGGGGGCCTTCGGGGCGCAGGAGCAGGGGCGGCGGCGACACGTAACCCGGCTCCTGCGCCGCGGCCGACGTCTGGGTCCGTGACCACCAACGGCGCACGGACACCAGCGAATGGTCCACTGATAACACCTCGGTCCCGGCCCCGGCCTGGCGGTGAGGCACCGCCCTCGCCCCACCGGCTTCCATGCGAGACCTCATACCACGGCGGGCGCATGGAACCTGAGCACCTCGTCCGCTCCGCCAGAGCCGTCCGCACCCGCTCCAGCTCCGCTTCGAGTTCGTCCACCCGCACTGCCGCGGTCTTCTGCCGCGCTATCCGAACCGCCCGCATCGACGGCATCCGCCACCCCACGACATCTCGGCCAGGAACGGACCGAACCTCCCGCCACACATGCGATCTCATGCCGACCAGCAGAATCCGCGCACGAGGTTCGAAGCAGAACGACCTCTGAGAGGGTGTGTCAGTCCTGCGCGATCACGACCACCTCGTCACGGCCGGTCCAGCAGCGTCGCTCGTTCTTGTCCGGGTTGATGCGCACTCCGTGGTCGGGAACGGCCATGGCCCGGTCGTGGCGGCGGTAGCCGATGGCGCATTCGCTGCGCCGCTGCGCGGCTGCGACGACCGTGGCGAAGGACGCCTCACAGCCGGGCAGGACGTACGACGACGCCGGCCGCAGGTGGACCTGACTGCCGGTAGGAGAGAACAGTTCCTCGAACACGGCGGCAAGGTGCCGGTTCTGGGAAATCTGGGCCATGAGCAAGCCGATGAGTTTTCCACTGATGATCACATCCGCTCCGGGGCTGACGGGCGCGAGCGTCCGATTGCGGTCGTCTGTCATCTCGGTGACCACCGGCAGCTCCCGTCCCGTCTGCCGTTCCAGTAGTTGCAGAACGAGGAGCGTGACGAGGGTCCGGTTGTCGGCCTCGTCCGGCTGCTGTCCCGCCACGGGGTCCGGGCCGAGCACGACAACGCTGTCGTACGAGTCGATCTCCAGACATCGAAGCGTCTCGGGCCGGGTGATGTCTCCAGGCCGGAACGTGACGGTCAGGCGAGGTGCGGAGTGTGTACCGATGCCCCTGACCTGTTCGGCTGTCACCTCGTCCCGGTCCGCCACCACGGCAATGACCGAACCGTGCGCGGCGGACCGGCCCAACTGTTCGACAATGAGCGAGGCCCGCCGGTTCCATCCGAGGATCAGGCGCCGTTCGGGCCGGGCGTTCGCCGACCGCCAGGGCGTCATCACCGACTCGTCGACCAGCCCGGAGCAGTCGCTGAGCCGTGCGGTGTCGTCGTCCCGCGTGATGACGATCAGCCGGTCTCCGGGGCCGATCAGGGTCTGCGGCGGCGGGCTGAGCAAGGGCCTGCCGTCGCGCAGCAGACCGACCACGCTGGAGGTGGCGTAGGCCAGCAGCGTGTCGCCGAAGGAGCGGCCGGTCAGGGCTGGATCGAAGGCTAGGTAGAACTCGTCTCCGGCGAAGTCCAGGAGGTCGCGGTACACCAGGGACAGTCCGGGACGGCGGGCGGACTGCACGATCAGCCGGGCGGTGATCGCGTCGCTCTCCAGGACGATGCCGCGCGATCCGGCGGCGAGGGTGGCCGCCAGCCGATACCGGTCGTCTCTGACGGCGGCGACGACGGGCGGCCCTTCCCCCTGGCCGAGTGCGGACCGCAGCGCCAACAGCGTCTTGACCACTTCCGGGTCCCCCGACGGATCGTCGTGGGGCAGTACCAGCACGGCGCTGGCCGCGCCGGGGTTGGTCAGGGCGAGCAGGGCGGGATCGGTGGGGGGACCGCTACGGCAGATCAGCCGGGTGCGGCCGGTCGCCCCCACCTTGCTCCTGAAGGCCTCCTCCATGGTGGTCTTGTTCCGGTCCGCCAGCACGGCCACCGCGCCGTACCGCTGGTTGGCGTTGGCGGCCACTAGCTCGCTCACCACCGTGAACACCTGCTCGGACCAGCCCAGCACCACCGAATGTCCCTGCTCGAGAACGGTAGAGCGGCCCCGCCGCAGTGCGGTGAGCCGCTCAGTGAGTCCGGTGGTGATCAGGCCGACGAGAGTGGACACGTACACCAGGGCGACCAGGGCGAGCAGTACCGACAGCAGCACGCGCAGAAGCGGGCCTGTCGCTCCGCCGAGCCGCAGCGTCTCACCGGTGAGACGCCAGATCTCTGCCAGCCTCTCCGACCGGGACGCCGGCGCATGTGGGTCCGTCCACACCAGCACGGCGCTCGCCGGAAGGACGACTACGAGGCAGCCCATAGCAAGCCAGCCGACGAGCGCGGAGGTCCCCCGGGCCAAAGTGGTGTCGAACCAGTAGCGTGCCCTGCCTGTGAGTTCGGCCCTTCGTCCCACGCCTGCCCCCTCCTGTTCCGCCGAGTTCCCACGGCATAGGCCGTGCCGCTCCGGTTTGCCCCGCTGCTCCCCCACCGACCGCCCACGGCCACGGCCACACGGAAGTGTGCCGACGAGGCGACCGTGACACGCGAATCACCGCCTGTTTTTCATCCCTTCGGGGACGTCGCCGAGGTGCGCGGCTGTGCGGCCTTCCGACCCGGCGTCAGCGGTTCGACCTCGGCATCGCTCGTTCGGGGCAACGCCGCGACGCAAATGGGCGGGCCGGGTCGGCGGACCGGTACAAGTGCGTCATGACTGGAGATCACGAAGACGTCGTGGCAGGTTCGGACCTGTCCAGGCGCAGCTTCGCAACGGCAGCGGGAATGGCTGCGGCGGCCACGACTCTGGCTGGTGGCGCGCCTGCCTCGGCAATGCCCGTACAGGCCGTCCCGGCCGCACCGGCGCCCACCCGGGGCACGGACTTCGACAGGTGCCTGGCTGTGGCAGGGGCCCTACTGGTCGTGGACGACAACGACCGGCCTTTGGTCCCACGCTACGAGCGGGTGCTCAAGGACGGACTGCCTGCTCAGCGGTCGGCCAAGCCCAAGAAGGTCCTCGTCGTCGGCGCCGGCCCGGCTGGTCTGGTGACGGCGTTGCTGCTGAAGCGGGCGGGCCACCACGTGACCGTTCTCGAGGCGAACGGCAACCGGGCGGGCGGACGCATCAAGACCTTCCGCCGCGGCGGGCACGAACGGGCAGCTCAGCCTTTCGCCGACCCCCGCCAGTACGCCGAGGCGGGCGCCATGCGCCTGCCCTCCAGCCACCCTCTGGTGATGGGTCTCATCAACCAACTGAACCTCAAGAAACGGCGTTTCCACTACGTTGACGTCGACGGTGACGGCCAGCCCGCCAACCGCACCTGGATCTACGTCAACGGCATCCGGATGCGGCGGGTGGACTACGCCCGGGCGCCCCGCCGCATCAACCGGTCGTTCGGCGTGCCGCGCGCCCGCTGGGATACTCCCGCCGCAGCCATCCTTCGGTCGGTGCTGGATCCGGTGCGCGACGAGTTCAGCACAGTGGACGCCGGCGGCAAGCGGGTCGACAAGCCGCTGCCGGAACGGGTGCGGGGCTGGGCCAGGGTCATCCAGCGATTCGGCGACTGGTCGATGTTCCGCTTACTGACCGAGCACGCCGGGCTGGACGAGCGCACGGTCGACCTGATCGGCACCCTGGAGAACCTCACGTCACGCCTGCCCCTGTCGTTCATCCACAGCTTCATCGGCTCCTCCCTCATCAGCCCCGACACCGCCTTCTGGGAGCTGGAGGGCGGCACGGCGGTGCTGCCGGACGCGCTGCTGGCGCAGGTACGCGAGACGGTCCGGTTCGACCGCCGGGTCACCCGCGTCGAGTACCACGATCCTGACCGTCCTTCCTCCGACACCCCGCACGTCGGCGGCAAGGGCCCTCGGGTGTGGGTGGACACGGTCTCCGAAGGGCGCGACGGCCCGGTCGTGCGCGAGCAGTTCACCGCCGACGCGGCCGTGGTCACCGTGCCCTTCTCCGGTCTGCGGCACGTACAGATCAGCCCCCTGATGTCGTACCGCAAGCGCCGCGCGGTCGCGGAACTGCACTACGACAGCGCCACGAAGGTGCTCCTGGAGTTCAGCCGCCGTTGGTGGGAGTTCACGGAAGCCGACTGGAAACGCGAGCTGGGACGGATCGACCCGAAGCTGTACGACGCCTACCGCACCGGCCGCACACCCGCCGACGGCAGCCTGCTCGGCGTCCATCCCTCCGTGCCGGGCGGCCACATCACCGCAGGCCAACGCACCCACTACTCCGCCAACCGTGCCGTCTCCCGCGACCAGCCTCAGGCCGCACACGTCGTGGGCGGCGGCTCGGTGTCCGACAGCGCCAACCGGTTCATGTATAACCCCTCCCACCCGGTGCCCGGCAGCTCCGGCGGGGTGGTACTGGCCTCCTACAGCTGGGCCGACGACGCACTTCGCTGGGACTCCCTGGACGACGAGGCCCGCTATCCGCACGCCCTGTGCGGACTGCAGCAGGTCTACGGCCAGCGTGTCGAGGTCTTCTACACCGGCGCCGGACGCACCCAGAGCTGGCTGCGCGACCCCTACGCCTACGGAGAGGCATCCGTACTACTGCCTGGCCAGCACACCGAGTTGCTGCCCTCCATTCCCCTGCCCGAAGGCCCGCTGCACTTCGCTGGTGACCACACCTCCCTCAAGCCTGCCTGGATCGAGGGCGCCCTGGAATCGGCGGTTCGCGCCGCACTGGAGGTCCACACCTCGCGATCTGATGGGCAGCCTGCCTTCTGAGCGCACTTGGTGTGCAGCAGCGAAGTCGCCGAAGCAGGTCCAACACGGGGTGGCGGACAGTCGGGGCACAGCGGTGGCCTGGCACTTGCGCAGCCGCATCCCGGCGATGCCCAACTCTCAGTACCGTCACAGAGCCGCTTCACGCCACTTTGCTATCTGGGCTGGTCAAGGGCCGTCGGGAGTGTAGTTGGGGAGAGTGGTGCTCGGTGGAGTGGTGCTCGGTGGAGTCTTCGCCGAGCACCACTCCACCGAATGGAGCCGCCGCTGGTAATGGCAGTGGCGGTGCTGCCTGGCGCCTGCGGCGCCAACGTGACCAGGTCAATACGTGTGCGCGAACCGGCCGGCCGACTCGGCGGTTCGGAGCGAGGTACAACGCCAGGAGCCTGCGCACCTCCGCCAGGGTGAGGGGGGCCAGGGTGGCGGAAGCGTTTCTGCAGCCCCCTTTGCCGCAGCATCGGCGGCCACGACCGCGAGGTAGGCGTGGGCGAGCATGGCCAGGGTGATGTGCCGATACCCGCCCGGGTAACGGCGGACTTCGTACTCGTCGAGGCCGTACTCGTTCTTCGCAGCCTGGAAGCACTCCTCGATCTGCCAGCGCATCCCGGCGACCCGCACCTGGTCGGCCACCGTGGTCTCCAAGGGAGCGTAGGCAAGGAAGTTGGCAAGTACGCCTGCCCCCAACTGGAAGATCAAGACATCCCCTCAACGCCCCGCGATGGGGTGTGGGAGGGGTTCTTCGCCGACCATGGACGACGTAGCACCCGAGATGCTGTCTCCCCCAATCCCTCCTCTGTCGAGTCGCCCGCACATACCCCTCCTGACCGTTCCGTGCTGCCGCCCCGTCGGCGGGAAGGCGGCCAACCCCCTGGCCGGCATCGGAGTCGACGTCACACCCGGCTTCACCGCCGCGGCCAAGGACTCCGGCCGCCTGCTCGGTGGCAGCCAGCGGACACAGAACTGTGTCGAGGACGCGCGCCGCACCCAACTCGACCCGCACGTCGCGCCCAGAGCGCGGCTCTATCTGGGCGCCCTCGGCCAACAGCCGTGGGCTTCGACCTCTCCCCCGCCAACAAGGCCAAGATCGTCGGCGTCGCGGGGCTGGTCCTGATCGTCACCGTCGCCATGACCACCGTGGTCGCCATCCGCCTCGTCCGCCCCCCCTGCGAGCCCTGACGGCCGCGGCCCAGCAGCCGCCGCAGCGGCACACACGCGTCGCGATCACCACCAAGGACGAGACCGGCTACCTGGCCGCCGCCTTCAACAACCTCACCGCACGCCGCCAACAGCTGGAGACCCAACGCAAGGCCATGGTCAGCGACATCGCCCACGAGCTGCGGACCCCGCTGACCAACATCCGCGGCTGGCTCGAGGTCACCCGCGACGGGCTCGTCGAGCCGGACCCGGAACTCATCGCCTCCCTGCACGACGAAGCACTCCTCCTGCAGCACATCATCGACGATCTGCAGGACCTCGCCGCCGCCGACGCCGGCACCCTGGCACTGCACCGTGAACCCGTACGCGCCGACGACCTCGTCGCCCAGACGGTATCGGCCCACCGCACCCGGGCGGAGTCCTCGGACATCCGCCTGCGCACCCACACCGATCCCGGCCTCGTCCTGGACGCCGACCCGGTGAGGATGCGGCAGGTCCTGGGCAACCTGACCTCCAACGCGCTCCGGCACACCCCGGCGGGCGGCACTGTCACCCTCACCGCCCGTCAGGACGGTGACCTGGCCGTCCTCACCGTGGAGGACACGGGCAGCGGCATCGCCGCCGATGACCTCCCCCATGTCTTCGAGCGTTTCTGGCGGGCCGAGAAGTCCCGCAGCAGACGCACCGGCGGCAGTGGGCTGGGCCTGTCGATCGTCCGCCAGTTCGTCAAGGCACACGAGGGAACCGTCACCGTCGACAGTGAGCCCGGCAAGGGGTGCGTCTTCACCCTCGGACTGCCCCGGCCCCAGCACACGGACCGGCGAACCCCGTGCGGGGCGCGGCATGAGGTGCGGCGGTGTGAGGCACGGCCGACGGCTGCCGCGCGGGACGCCATCCGTCCCTCGGCCGACCAGTGACCGAGGACTCAACCCATCGTCTTGGCGCTCTGCGCCCTCCGTCGCTGCGCCGGCGTGATGGCGCCAGGCTCTTCCTGCTCGTCCGGGCGCAGGCACTCGATCAGGTAGTCGCCGCTGTCGGGGCAACGGGTCACTCCGTGCGTCTCGCTGCCGAAGCCGGGGAAGTGGCGGTCGAAGGACTCCAGGGCGCTGAGGTAGCGAAGGAGAGGCCCGTCTTCCTCCCCGATGCTTTCGCCAGGCATGAGGACCGGGATGCCGGGCGGCGTCACTGTGACCATCGCCGCGGCGATGCGGCCCGGCGCGTCCCCCAGACGGATCCGTTCTGTGCCGCCGCGAATTAGGCGCTCGTAGCAAAGCTGGGGCGGGGCGACCGGCTCCGGGAGCTGCTGGAAGGCTTGGTCGAGTAGTTCAACCAGGCAGGCATCGCGCAAGTGCTCGTGCATCTCCTGGCACAGGTCGCGCAGACTGCGCCCTGTGTGGCGTCGCGGGTGCTCGGCGACCAGGGCGGGCAGCACGCGGTCCAGCGGGGCGTCACCGTCGTAGAGGTCCTTGAAGTCCATCAGGGCGTCCAGAAGTGTGCCCCATTTGCCCTTGGTGATGCCCATGGAGAACAGCACCAGCGTGGTGTAGCTGTCGGTCTTCTCCACGACGATGCCGCGCGTGGTCAGATAGGCGGTGAGGATGCGTGCCGGGATGCCCCACTCGGACATCACACCGATCGCGTCGAGCCCCGGGCAGGTCAGGGTGACCTTGATCGGGTCGAGCATGCAGTAGCCGTCGGCCAGGCCGGGGAAGCCGTGCCAGTCCGCGTCGGATGCGAGGTGCCAGCAGGATGCCTCGGTCCGCAGCAAGTCCGCCGGAGCCTCGTCGAACGGCAGCCGCGTCCCGCTCGCGGGGTCAGTCACCTCATCCGGCTGCCACACTCCGAAGAACCAAGGGGGCCGGTCCCCGGCGGCCTTGATCCGCCGTCCGATCCGCACCATCTCCTGGCGGAACCGGACCGCCTCCGAGATCGCCTCGTCGATCAGCCACTGCCCTTGCGGACCGTCCATCATCGCGGTCGCCACGTCCAATGAGGCGATCATCGGATACAGCGGGGACGTGGTGCCGTGCATCATGAGCGCTTCGTTGAACCGGTCGTGCTCCACCGGCGCCCGCGGGGCGGGCCGGACGTGGACCATGGCGCCCTGCGACAACGCGGCCAGCAGTTTGTGGGTGGACTGGGTCGCGAAGACCGTGGGCCGGTCGGGGCCGGTGAAGGCCTTCTCGTCCACCGACATGCCGTAGCGCCCCGCGTAGAGCGGATGGAAGCGGGCGTACGCGAACCACGCCTCGTCGAAGTGCAGCCGGGGGGTGCTGGCTGCGAAGGCCCGGGCCGCCGCCGACGCGTCGTAGCACAGGCCGTCGTACGTGGAGTTGGTGAACACCGCGTACTGGGGACGCGACGACACCGCGCCCGCTGTGAGAGGGCTCATCGCAATCCGCGCCGCCACCGAGTCCGCCGCGATCTCGGCCGGAGGCAGCGGTCCGGCAAGCCCGTAGCCGTTGCGGGTCGGGACCAGGTACACCGGTCGGGCTCCGGAGACGACCAGGCCTTGCAGGACCGACTTGTGACAGTTGCGGTCCACCAGGGCGATTTCATCTCGAGTCACACTGAAGTGGCCGACCAGACGGTTGCAGGTGGAGTCGCCGTGCAGGACGAAGTACGTACGGTCGGAGCCGAAGACCCGCGCGGCGTTGCGTTCCGCCTCGCCGATCGGTCCGGTGTGCTCGAACAGGGAGCCGAGCTCCTCCACCGAGATCGAGAGGTCGCTGCGCAGCAGCCGCTCCCCGAAGTAGTCGTGAAAGGCCCGGCCCACGGGCGACTTCAGAAAGGCGACACCGCCGGAGTGCGCCGGGGTATGCCACGAGTACTCGTGCGCGTCGTCGAAGCGCCGCAGCGCCTTGAAGAACGGCGGGAGCAAGGCGTCCTGGTAAGCACGCGCGGCGGTGGAGATCCGCCCCGAGATGAACGCAGGCGTGTCCTCCAACGGCCACACATAACCCACCACCGACTGCGACACCCACAGCGGCAACTCATGCAACCCCTCGCCCGCCATGACCAGGAACACCGGCAGATTCTGGAACCGGCGTCCGATTCGGCGCAGAACCATCGCGCCACCCGGCCCGTCCTCAGCTCCGGGCAGAAGATCCCAGGCCACCACCGCAGCAGCCAGACCGGCCTCCGTCCTGAGCACCGCCTCAGCGTCCGAGACGCTCACCACCCACCGGACCTGCAAGCCCGTCGACCGGATCCCGTCGGCGATGCGCGTCAACTGCCCAGCAGTGGCGCCTCCAGCCTCCGGATGCTCTGTCACCGCCACCAAAACCGTGCCCTCGGCCATGCCGCCCCCTTGCCTGGTGGCACGCGCCACCTGCGACCAGTGTTCGCGGCCTCCGCGCGCATGATCGTCCAATGGCCGGTCAAACAACCCCAACGGGTGGCAGCGCGGACCGCTCTTTGACGTATCACCAAGGTGCGTTTGGCCCGGGTGAAGTACCTGATCAACGGCCTTGCGCATCAATCACCCCAGGCCGACGACTGGAAGGCGATCACCGCGGCCGTGCTGGGAGTGTAAAAAATTGACACACCCTGCGTCGGCCAGGGTTGTCACGGCGAGGCGCAGGAGGACAGCAACAAAGGCCGGGGGAAGGCATCTGGTGTGACGTGGACGCTGCCGGAACCGATGCTGACCACGCCCGTGCCCGGGCCCGATCTGCGGCCGAGCTGGGCGGGCGAGCCGAAGTGGGACGGATTTCGGGCTCTCGTCTCCGTCGACGCGGGCCAGGTGGTGCTGCGCTCCAGGCGCGGCACCGAAATGGGGCCGTCGTT
>NZ_JBHVDD010000155.1:0-10211 GCF_042802995.1 Streptomyces sp. NPDC057438 | reverse complement strand
GTGTCGTGGCTGATGGCGGGATCACGAGCGGCTCCTCGTTGAGCGTCGGACATCGAGCGCGGGAGAACAGGCGTCAGAGGTGGTCGCCGCCGGCGGCACTGGCGAATCCGCGTACGCCTATGCCACCGTCGACGTTGATCGCGTGTCCGGTGATCGGACCGCTCTGGGCACGGGAGGCGAGGAGCACATAGGGCCCGGTGAAGTCACGCGGATCGGTGCTGGAGTCGTGCAGCGGGATGGGTGGCGGCGGGGTGTCCGGGCCCTGCTTGGCGAAGGACGCCGAGATCGACCGGTCGGCCAGCCCCAGTCCCTGTGGCCCTCGCAAGTCGGTGTTCATGCCGCCGCAGGCCACGCCGTTGACGCGGACTTTTGGCGCCAGCTCGTAGGCGAGTTCGCGCATCAGGCCCAGGCAGGCGTGCTTGCTCGCCGTGTAGAGGGGTCCGCCGCCGTTGACGTAGAAGGAGGCGTTGGACAGGGTCATGACGATGCTGCCGCGCGTCTTGACCAGCTCGCGCCACGCGGCCTCCGCCGCGAGGACATAGCCCTTGACGTTGACGGCGAAGATCTCGTCGAACGCCGTGTTCAGTTCCTGGCCGCTGAGCCGGGTGAGCTGTCGCTGGTAGTCCCATACCCCCGCGTTCGCCACGAGGGTGTCGAGCTTTCCGAAGCGGCCGACGGCCTCGGCGACGGCGACGTGCAGACTTTCGGAGTCGCGCACATCGGCCACGACGGCGTGGATGCGCGACGGGTCGGTGGCATCGTGTACGACCTCGTCCAGCCGTTTCCTGTCGCGGCCCACAATCGTGACCGACGCGCCCTCGGCGAGGAAGCGCTCGGCGACGGCACGGCCGATGCCCGACCCGCCCCCGGTGATCAGAGCCGCGTCACCCTCCAGCCAGCCGCCCGTCATGACCGCTCCCCGAGGAAGCCGGTGACCAGCGCGTCGAACTCGCGCTGCCGCTCCAGCTGGACCCAGTGGCCGCACTGCCCGAACACGTGCAGTTGCACGTCACGGATCTGCTTGAGCATGAGCTGGGCGCCTTCGAGGGTGATGGTCCGGTCGTCGCGGCCCCAGAGCAGCAGCGTGGGCGCCTTGATCTTGTGCAGGTCCCGCCACAGGGGGTCCATGCCACCCCGCTTACCGAAGGCCGCGTTGTAGTGGTGGTAGAAGTCGATGTGGCTTTCGTCGAGCGAGGCCTCGTAACGGGCACGCACGACGTCCTCACCGAACTGCCGGTGATCGAAGACCATGGTGCGGATGAACGCCGCCATCTTCTTCTCGCTCGGTCCGCCGCCGTTGTAGTAGCGGAACATCTCCTTCTGCCCCTCCGTGGGAGTGGGGCCGAAGGGGAGCCAGCCACCGCCGGGGGCCATCAGCACGAGCCGGGTGACACGCTCCGGGCGCTGCTGGGCCATGGCGAGGGCTGCGGCGCCGCCGAGGCTGTTGCCCAGCAGGTGGAAGGTGTCGATGCCGAGCGAGTCGAGGGTCTGGTACAGCGCGTCCGTGGTGATCTCGGTGATGGACCGCGTCTCCAGGTCCGCCTCACCGGGACGGTAACTGGCGCCGAAGCCGGGCTGGTCGGGCAGGACGACGCGGAAGTGCCGGGCCAGGGCGGGGAGGTTCTGACGGTAGTTGCTGACGCCGGAGGCGCCGGGGCCGCCGCCGTGCAGCATCACCAGCACGGGGCCCTCGCCGGTTTCGGTGACGGCGATCTCACCGAGGGACGTGGCTACTCGGTGGTGTTTGAGTTCGAGGTCGGTCACAGCGTTGTCCCATCAGAAAAAGGTCGAGAGGTTCTTCGCCTGGAGGATGTTCTGGTCCAGGAGGATGGTCCGGCGGGCCACCCGGAGTCCGCCGTGCTCGACGCGTCGCAGGACGTCCGTGCGGCCGCCGGCGAAGACGTTCTCCTCCCGCTCCAGCCGGTTGCGGTAGTCGAGAAAGGCCGAGCGCACCCACAGGTCGTCCTCGGTGAATCCGTCGTGCTCGGCGGGGTCGATGTGGCTGACCGTCACGTTGGTGACCAGATGCCGGGTCCGGGAGGGCGGGTCCTCGGCCCAGGCCATCCCGGAGTCGAACCGGCGGATGCGCCAGGCGAGGCTCTCCTTGCTCTCGTCGTAGAAGGCCGCCTCGCCCCGCGCGGCCACGGACAGCGCCTGCTGCCGGCGCAGCCGGTTGCTGCGGGTGGGCATCCAGTAGTCGAGGTCGTCGGCGAGCAGGTCGAGCCAGTCGGCGAAGCGGCCGTCGTCGAGGAGGGCGGCCTCCTCGTAGTAGAACTGCTCGACCTCGAAGTGGGTGTCTCGGTCGGCGCGTGCCCCCGCGCGTGACCGGATCTGCTCGGTGCCTGTGCTCACGGTGTCATTCGATCCTTTCTCGGACCCGGGTGATATGGCCTGTGCCGTCTGGCGGCACATCAGCCGCGCAGCAGGCCGCGCAGGTTCACGGCCGGGTCGGCCAGCCGCTCGGCGGCGACGCGGACACGGCGGTCGATCAGCCGGCGAGCGGCTCTGACGGCGGCCGGGTCGTCGACCGAGGCGGCCGCGACGACCAGCCCGTCCCTCAGACCGAAGACGGAGAAGGACGGGTCGTCGTAGGAGCCTCTGAGGACGGTCTGCGCGGCTGCCTCCATGTGCCCGACGGCCTCGATGTGGAGTCCGTGCCGGTCCGTCCAGAACCAGGGCGCGGCAGGCGCCGGTTCCGGGGCGCCGAGGAGGGTCGCCGCTGCCCTGGCACCGTCGTGCTGGGCTGCTTCCCAGTGCTCGGTGCGGGGCACTTGGCGCATCCGGGCAGGGTCGCCGACGGCGAGCACCGCCGGATTCGAGGTGACGTGACGCTCGTCGACGAGGATGCCGCGGTCCACCTCCAGCCCGGCCGCCCGCGCCAGCTCGGTGCACGGCACCATGCCGACACCGAGCACCACCGCGTCGTAGAGCCGCGTGACTCCGCCGAGCCCGACCTCGATGCCCTCGGGCCGGTCGACGAAGGACTCCACGGCGGCCTGTACGGCTGTGATCCGGTGGCGGGTGTGCAGTGCGTGCAGCCAGGCGGCCAGCTCCGGGCCGAGTGCGGCGGCCAGCGGCACGGCGACCGGGTCGACGAGGACGACCTCGCAACCGAGACGTACGGCGGTGGAGGCGACCTCGGCCCCGATCAGCCCGGCGCCGACGACCAGCACTCTGGCACCGGGAGCGAGAGCCGGGCGCAACCTGTCGGCGTCGTCCGCCGTGCGCAGGACATGCACGCGCTCGCCACCGACACCCGGAACCGGGAGGCGGGCGGCGGCACCCCCCGTCGCGAGCACGACACGGTCGGCGCGCAGCAGGTGTCCGTCGCCGAGCTCGACGGCGCCGTCCCCTGGCCTCAGCGCGGTCACCGTCGTCCGGTTGATCAGCCGTACCCGCTGGTCGTCGTACCACCGGGAAGGCTGGAGGGCGATCTCCTTGACGTCCTTCGTGCCGGTCAGGAAGTCCTTCGACAGCGGGGGACGGTCGTAGGGGAAGTCCCCCGAATCGACGAGGGTGACATCACCGTCGAAGCCGCCGGCTCGCAGCGAGGCGGCCGTGCTCACGCCGGCGATGCCGCCGCCCACGATGACGACACGCTCGGTCACGGCGACTCCCCGGGGAAGAGGTAGACCTCGCCGTCACGGACCTCGACGCGGTGCGGGCAGGCGTTCTTCGTCGCGGGCAGGCCCTGGACCTCGCCGTTCTTCAGACAGAACTTGCTGGAGTGCAACGGGCATTCGACGAACCCGCCCTCCACCCAGCCATCGGCCAGTGAAGCGGTCTCGTGGGTACAGGTGTCGTCGAGCGCGTAGACACTGTCGTCGGTGTCGCGCAGCAGGGCGATGTCGTCGGCGGTCCCGGTGACCGCCTTGTCGATGGCGATGCCCTCGCCCTGGGGGATGTCGGCCAGGGCCGCTACGCGAATACCGCTGCCGTTGCTCATGCGTGGTGCTCCTCGTGCCAGGCGGGCGTGTTCATCAGTTCGCGCCAGCGTGCGTAGAAGGCCCGGCCGGCGGCGTCGCTGTAGAGCTCGCTGGTCCTGCCGGGGTGGCGGCCGTCCTCGCGTTCGCTGCCCATGCCCATCTGGTAGTTGAGAGCGACGCCGCCTGTGATGAAGCCATGCGAGATGGCCTGCACCTCGCTCCAGTTCTCGCCGTCGTCCTGCTCGAAGATGCCGCTGGGTCCGAACGTCCGCAGGTTGTACAGGCGTTGGGCCTCACGGACCTCTTCGGGCATGGACTTGTCGACGATGGTCCAGGCCCACACCTCCATGCGGTCGGGGCCCTTGGGGTGCCAGACCCGTATGGAGCCGTTGACCGGCAGGTAGGAGAAGTTGGGGAAGACGGTGGCGTGTCCGGTGGTCAGCGGCCCCTCGACGCGGGCCTCGCCGAGCCGCTCCCGCAGTGCGTCGTAGTCCGTCCACTCGTGCACGGTCTGGGCGTCGAAGCGGTTCTTGGGATGGACCGGGAAGCCGGCGCCGTGCCCGTTCGGGTCCACGTACTGGCGGCCGGTACGGTGCACGACCTCGTCCTTGGGCTTCCTGCCGGACGGCGAGAGGACCATGAGCGCCGAGGCGTGGCTCATGTTGACGTGGTACCAGTCGGTGGCGAACTGCTCGGCGGCCAGCTTCCAGTTGCCTTCCAGAACCCACTTGTGGACTCCGCCGACGACGACCGTCCCCTGGTCGTCGTGGTCGAGCATCGCGTCCATGTACCAGGCCATGTCGCCGAGCGACTCCCGCAGCGGGACGGGGTCCGGATCCCAGGTGCCGAAGACCAGCCCGTGGTACGTCTGCACGTGCGGCACCTCGACAAGACCCCACTGCCCCGTCTCGAAGGACTCCGGGTAGCCGTCCTTGTTGGGCACGCTGACCAGCGAACCGTCCAGGTTGTACGACCAGCCGTGGTAGGTGCAGGTGAAGTTGCGGGTGGTGCCGAAGTCGGCGCGGCAGACGCGGGCACCCCGGTGCCGGCAGGAATTGAGGTAGGCGCGGATACGCCGGTCACGGTCCAGCGTCACGATGACCGGGTCCTCGCCCATGTACGTCGTGAAGAAGTCGCCGGGCTTGCGGAACTGGTCGGTGTGCGCGAGGAACAGCCAGCTCGGCGCGAAGACGCGACGCAGCTCCTGGCGGTACAGTTCCTCGTCGGTGAAGATGACGCGATCCAGCAGCCCGCCCTCAGCGTCGACGAGCCCGGATACGTCGATGTTCCGCGCCAGGTCCGCCGGACGCCGCAGCGCCCCGCGCGGGGCCGCCGTGGCCGCGCCCTGAGGTTCGATCGTCGAGGTCATGTGCCCAGGCAACAGCAGCGCCGCGGCCGGGTGCCATCCGTCGTTCCGTACGGCGGCACACGCGCTGTCGGCAGGCGGCGGGCGCGGGGGAGCGTGAACGCATGCTTGCTGCCATCGCCATCTCCCAGAGCGCGACCGATCCGCTGTCGGGGCTCGTCCTCGGGGACATCCTCAAGCCTGAGCCCCGCCCCGGCTGGTCGACCGTCCGTGTGGTCTCCTCGTCGCTCAACATGCACGACCTGTGGACCCTGCGCGGCGTCGGGCACCCACCCGAGCGGCTGCCCATCGTCCTCGGCTGCGACGCGGCCGGCTATGACGAGGACGGCAACGAGGTGCTCGTCCACCCGGTGATCGCCGACCCGGACGCCGGTCTCGGCGACGAGACGCTCGACCCCGGGCGTGCTCTGCTGTCGGAGCAGCACCACGGGGCGTTCGCCGAATACCTCGCCGTCCCCACCCGCAACCTGATCCCCAAGCCGTCCTGGCTGACCTTCGACGAGGCGGCCTGTCTGCCGGTCGCCTGGGGCACCGCGTACCGCATGCTCTTCACCCGGGCGGGAATCCGCGCGGGCGACCGGGTCCTCGTCCAGGGGGCCGGGGGCGGCGTCGCGTCGGCCGCGATCAAGCTGGCCGTGGCCGCGGGCGCCGTCGTGTACGCCACCAGTCGCAGCGAGGACAAGCGGCGGCAGGCCGAATCCTGGGGCGCGCGCAAGGCCGTACCCACCGGCGAACGGCTGCCCGAGCGCGTGGACGTCGTGATCGAGACGGTCGGTGAGGCCACCTGGTCGCACTCCACGAAGTCGCTGCGTCCCGGCGGCACGATCGTCGTCGCCGGAGCCACCAGCGGGAAGAACCCGCCCGCCGACCTCGGCCGGATCTTCTATCTCCAGCAGCGCCTCCTCGGCTCGACCGGCTGCACCCGCAGCGAACTGGTCTCGCTGCTGAAGCTCATGGACGCCACCGGCCTGCGCCCGGTCATCGACCGCACGCTGCCGCTGGACGAGATCCACAAGGGCTTCCAGCTCATGATCGACGGGCGGCTCACCGGCAAGCTCGTCATCCATCCGCCCGCCCCGCACGAGCAAGGAGCCCCGCGATGACCGCCGCCGCCGTCGGCCTGTCCCACTCTCCCCTCATCGGCAAGAACGACCCGGCCCCGGACGTCCTGTCGGCCGTCGAGGACGCCGTCGAGGCGGCCCGCTCCTTCGTCCGCGCCTTCGACCCCGACCTGGTCGTCCTGTATGCCCCGGACCACTACAACGGCTTCTTCTACAGGGAGATGCCTCCGTTCTGCCTGGCCACCGAGGCGAACGCCGTCGGCGACTTCGGCTCCGCCGCCGGACCCCTCTCCGTCGACACCGATGCCGCCCGCGCCCTCGCCCGCGGAGTTCTCGACCGCGGAGTCGACCTGACCGTCTCGGCCCGGATGACCGTCGACCACGGCTTCGTCCAGCCGCTGGAAGTCCTCTTCGGAGGCATCGACAAGGTGCCGGTCGTACCGGTGTTCGTGAACGGTGTGGCCACCCCGCTCGGCCCGGTCAGCCGTATCCGGGCACTGGGGACCGCGATCGGCGAAGCGGCCGCCGTACTGGACCGCCGTGTGCTGTTCCTCGGCTCCGGCGGGCTCTCCCACGACCCGCCCGTCCCCGTGCTCGACGGCGCCCCGCCCCGGGTCGCCGATGCCCTCATCGAGGGGCACCCGCCCACACCCGAGCAACGGGCCCGGGGCGAGGAGCGGGTGATCCAGGCGGGCCGCGAGTACGCCGCCGGCTCGACCCGCATGGTGCCCATCAACCCCGCCTGGGACAACCTCGTCCTGGACACCCTGGAAAGCGGCCGGCTCGCCGACGTGGACGCCTGGACCGTGGAGTGGATGGGCGCCGAGGGCGGTGGCTCGGCCCACGAGGTGCGCACCTGGATCGCGGCCTTCGCGTCCCTTGCGGCGACCGGCCCGTACCGCACGACCTCCCGCTTCTACGCACCCATCCCCGAATGGATCGCGGGTTTCGCCGTGGCCACCGCAGAACAGGAACCGAACCGATGACCGAACGCGAACGAGCCATCACCCTCGCGACGGACAGGCTGGCGACCGCAGCGGTCGAGCGGGAACCCTGCGCCCCGGTCCGCGATCTGCTGGGCACCGTCGACGTCGACACCGCCTACGAGGTCCAACGCCGTCTCACCGCCCGCCGACTGGCCGACGGGGCCGTCCGCACCGGCCGGAAGATCGGCCTGACCTCGCCGGCCGTGCAGAAGCAACTCGGCGTCGACCAGCCGGACTTCGGCGTGCTGTTCTCCGACATGGATGTCTCCGCCCTCGCCGCAGTGCCCACCACCCGGCTGCTCCAGCCGAAAGTCGAGGCGGAGATCGCCTTCCTCCTCGCCACCGACCTGGACGGGGACGATCTCGACCTGGCCGCCGTCCGCGCCGCGGTCGCCCACGCGATGCCCGCCCTGGAGATCGTGGACAGCCGCGTCGCCGACTGGGACATCACCATCACGGACACGGTCGCCGACAACGCCTCCAGCGGCCTGTACGTCCTCGGAGAGTCCCGTCTCCCGCTCGAGGCGTTCGAGCCCCGTGAGGCGACCATGCGGATGTACGTGGACGGTGTCCTCGTCTCCGAGGGCACAGGCACCGCGTGTCTCGGCGATCCCCTGAACGCCCTGCTGTGGCTGGCCCGTACGGCGCGCGCCTACGGCGACCCGTTGCGGGCCGGCCAGGTCGTCCTCTCCGGCGCGCTCGGCCCCATGGTCAGCGTCGCCCCAGGCGTCACCGTCCTCGCGGAGATCTCCACCCTGGGCACTGTCACCGCCGCGTTCACCGACAAGGAGCCGTCATGACCGCCCTGAAGAAGACGAAAGTGGCCGTGATCGGTTCCGGCAACATCGGCACCGACCTGATGATCAAGGTGCTCCGTCTCTCGGAGACACTGGAGATGGCGGCGATGGTCGGCATCGACCCGGCCTCCGACGGACTCGCCCGCGCCCGCCGTCTGAAGGTGCCCACCACCCACGACGGCGTCGACGGCCTGATCGGTATGGACGGCTTCGACGAGATCGACATCGTCTTCGACGCCACCTCGGCCAAGGCCCACATCGCCAACGCGGACCGGCTCGCTCCCTTCGGCAAGCGGCTCGTCGACCTCACCCCCGCGGCTGTCGGCCCCTTCGTCGTCCCGGCGGTCAACCTCGACGACAACCTGGACGCCACCGACGTCAACATGGTCACCTGCGGAGGGCAGGCCACCATCCCGATCGTCCACGCCGTCGCACGTACGACCCCCGTCCCGTACGCGGAGATCGTCGCCTCCATCGCGTCGAAGTCGGCCGGGCCCGGTACCCGCGCCAACATCGACGAGTTCACCGAGACCACCTCCGCGGCGATCGAGACCGTCGGCGGTGCCACGCGCGGGAAGGCGATCATCGTCCTCAACCCCGCAGAGCCCCCGCTGATCATGCGGGACACGGTGTTCTGCCTGATCGGCGACGCGGATCACGACGCCATCCGCGCCTCCGTGACCGCCATGGTGGACGAGGTCGCCCAGTACGTCCCCGGCTACCGGCTCAAGCAGGACCTCCAGTTCACGCCCGTACCGGCCGACGAACCGGTCCACACCCTCCTGCCCGACGAAGCGCCGCGGGTGACGACCAAGGTCTCGGTCTTCCTGGAGGTCGAGGGCGCCGCCCACTACCTCCCCGCCTACGCGGGCAACCTCGACATCATGACCTCGGCCGCCCTGCGCACCGCCGAGCGCATCGCCCGGCACGTACGACAGGGGGTATCCGCATGACCACCAGCCTCTACATCCAGGACGTCACCCTGCGGGACGGCATGCACGCCGTACGGCACCGCATCGCCCCCGCCGACGTCCAGCGCATCGTCGCCGCCCTGGACGCGGCCGGCGTGGACGCCATCGAGGTCGCCCATGGCGACGGCCTGGCCGGCGGCTCGCTCAACTACGGCGCCGGCAGCCACACGGACTGGGAATGGATCGAAGCAGCCGCCTCGGTCCTCGAACGGGCCACGCTCACCACGCTCCTGCTCCCCGGTATCGGCACCATCGCCGAACTGAAGCAGGCCTACGCGCTCGGTGTCCGCTCGGTCCGCATCGCCACCCACTGCACCGAGGCCGACGTCTCCGCCCAGCACATCGCCACGGCCCGCGACCTCGGCATGGACGTCTCCGGCTTCCTCATGCTCAGCCACATGGCCCCTGCCCCGGAACTGGCCGAGCAGGCACGGCTGATGGAGTCCTACGGCGCCCACTGCGTGTACGTCACCGACTCCGGAGGCCGTCTCACCATGGACGGTGTCCGTGAACGCGTCCGCGCCTACCGCGACGCGCTGCGGCCGGAGACCCAGATCGGCATCCACGCCCACCAGAACCTCTCCCTGGCAGTGGCCAACTCGGTCGTCGCTGTCGAGGAGGGGGTCACCAGGGTGGACGCGTCCCTCGCCGGGCACGGCGCGGGGGCGGGCAACTGCCCGATCGAACCGTTCGTCGCCGTCGCCGCACTCAACGAGTGGAAGCACGGCTGCGACCTGTTCGCCCTGCAGGACGCGGCGGACGATCTCGTACGACCGCTGCAGGACCGTCCGGTCCAGGTCGACCGAGAGACACTCACTCTGGGCTTCGCCGGCGTCTACTCCAGCTTCCTCCGGCACGCCGAGGCAGCCTCCCGGCAGTACGGCATCGACGTGCGCAGCATCCTGCTGGAAGTGGGCAGGCGCGGGCTGGTCGGCGGGCAGGAGGACATGATCGTCGACATCGCGCTGGATCTGCTGCGGGCCGCTCCGGGGGCGGCCTGACCGCCAGCGGGTCGCGACGGCGGGGTGCCACCGCGTGCGGGGGCACCCCTTCTGCGGTACGGGTCATGCCGTACGGGCCAACCCCCTCGCCGCTGCCTGCGAG
>NZ_JBHVDD010000154.1:0-10331 GCF_042802995.1 Streptomyces sp. NPDC057438 | reverse complement strand
ATTCGGTCCGGGCCCTCTCAGGTGCCCGGCCGAAAACTCTTCCGCACCACACGGAATTACCGTCCGGACGCGGCAGAGAATCGCTCTCCACAATAGGTATTTCTGTCGATGCGGACACGGTCGACGAGGGCCTAATGTTTTCTCCAGAAGGGCACCGGAAGAAAAGAACTTCCGAAAGTCCCGAACGCGAGAGGACAAAAGAAATGAGCAGCATCGAGAACGCGCTGAACAGCGTCGAGATCCCCGTCGAGGGTGTCGTCTACGTCGCCGCTCGCCCGACCCTGGGCACCCCCCGCATCGCGCGGATCGGACGGATCGCCCAGGCGGCCGAGGGCGTCGGGGCCATCGCGGCGGCCGCCACCGCCGCGGTCGGTGTCGCCCAGGCGGCTGAGGCCAACAACCTGGCGGCGGAGGCCAACGCCCAGAACCAGGCCGCCCTCGCGGCGGTCGGTGGCGCGCCCGCCTCCTGACCCCCGGCGGTGGACACCCGGTGGTGAACGCATAAGGAACCCGCTGTCGGACCAGAGGGCTGTTCTGGTCCGGCAGCGGGTTCCTCCGCACGCGAAAAACGTGCTCAAAAGTACCAGGAAAAGAGGTTCCATGAAACTCGTCCGAAGGATCAATTCCGCCGTGCCGGGCCGGGTCGCCTCCGCGGTGTTCAGCCCGGTACCGGTGGGCCGGGACCGCGCGCTGGGCATGTCGGAGCGGCTGGCCGCCGCGACGAGCCTCACCTCGTCCCTCGAATACCTCACCCAGCGCCACGAGATGGGCAAGGGGGGCATGAACGACTGGGAGATCGCCAGGGACAGCATCGCGCACGCGAACCCGCTGGTGCGCCGGCTGATCGACATCGCCAGCGGACCAAGGACCACGACAGCCCTGCACATGACGCGTGCCGCGGTCGCCTCCGCCATGCTGCTGCCGGGCAGGTCGCCCTGGCGCGGGGCGGGCAGCCTCTTCCTCGGCGCGACCTCCGCCCTGCTCGGCCCCCGCCAGCACTACGGCAGCGACGGCGCCGACCAGGTGGCGACCCTCGTGCAACTCGCCACCGGCGGCGCCCGTCTGGTGCCCTCACCGGCCGCCAAGGACGCGCTCCTGTGGTACGTCGCCCTCCAGTCCAACCTCTCCTACCTGGTCTCCGGCTGGGTCAAGCTGCTCGGCCCGGACTGGCGCGACGGCTCCGCCCTGCCCGGCGTGATGCGCACCCACACCTACGGCCACCAGGGCATGCACACGTGGATCCGGAACAACCCCCGGGCCGCGAAGCTGCTCGCCCACAGCGTGCTGGCACTGGAGTGCCTCTTCCCGCTCGCCTATCTCAAGGGAGGCCGGCTGACCCGTCCCGTCCTCGCGAGCGCCGCCGCGTTCCATCTCGCCAACGGCTACTTCATGGGGCTCGGCAGGTTCGCTACCGCGTTCCCCGCGATGCACCCCCTGATCGCCTACACGGCGGCTCCCCGCACGCACCCCGCCGTCGCGGGGCGCGACGACCGCGCTCTGCCCGCCGCGCTCACCGCGCTCGCGGGAGCCACCGCGGCCGCGGCCGTCACCGCCGTCCAGCGACGCATGCGTGCCACCGAGGGCTGGCGGACCTCCCGCGTGCTGACGACCCGTCACGGCAACCGGCTCCAGTACGAGGAGATGTCGGCGGGCGACACCGACCGGCCGGTCTTCGTGCTGGCCGCCGGCCTGCTGTCCACCAGCGAGCACTACGCCTGGATCAGCGAGCGCCTGTCCTACGAGACCAGGTACGGCGTCATCACCTACGCCCGCGCCGGATACGCCGGAAGCCGCCGCCGGGCGGTCACCGCCTACCGGCTCACGGAGTCCGTGGACGACCTCGTCGACCTGGTGAACGGCGCCGTGGCACCCCACCGCAAGGTGATCCTGGTGGGCCACTCGATCGGCGGAGAGCTCGCCCGTCGTGCCGTCCGGCACCTCGGCGACCGCGTCCACGGCGTCGTGTACCTCGACTCCTCGCACCCGGACCAGTTCAACCGCTCCGCCCAGCAGCGGGTGACCGGTGCCGGCCTCGGCAGCACCTTCGCGTCCATGAGCCGGGCACTGCGCCTGGGCACCGGCGCCCTGCTGACCCGCCCGTGGTGGATCAAGGAACTGCCCGCCGCCTACCACGACAAGGTCTTCGCCCAGTACGGGGACGCGCGGATGTGGTACGCGGCCCGCCGCGAATGGGCGGCGCTGCAGGAGGACTTCAAGACGTTCTCCGGACCGCTCGACCGGATCGACGGCGTGCCCGCCCTGGTGATCTCCGCCCAGCGGACCGTGGACCGCGACCCCGAGCAACTGCTGATGCACCGCGAACTCGCCGAGGCGCACCGCCGGGCGCCCAGCGAGACGGTGGTCGTCGAGGGCGCGGGACACGACTCCCTGCTGATCAACAGCCGCTACGCCCACGAGGTCACCGACCGCGTCCTCGCGTTCTTCCAGGGCGTCGAGGAGAGGGCCCGCGCTCCCCGGCCGGCCCGGTCCGTCACGCTCGACAAGGAGAGCGCCCGATGAGCACCCCCCGACGTCTCCCCCTGCGCAACCCGTTCACCGGCGAGGGCGCGGCCTGGCGGATCGCCGGCGCCGCCATGCTGGTCGTCACCGTCGCCGGTCAGCACCCCTTCGAGCAGTTCTCCCGGTTCCGTGCCAAGGACGTGCTGTCCCTGGTGCCGAACTGGCGGTTCTTCGCCCCCAACCCCTGTATGCACGACAGCCACTTCCTGTACCGCACGGTGGACGCGGACGGCAACGCCTCACCGTGGCAGGACGCGTTCGCGACGGAGACCCGCAAGCCCCAGCACATCGTGTGGTTCCCGACCCGCCGCGCGGACAAGGGGATCGTGGACGCGTGCGCCGACATCCTGCCGACCCTGGAGTTCGGCGGCTTCGAGGGGGCGGCGCGCACTCCCGGGTACCGGATGGTCACCGAGCATCTGCGCGTCCTCATCCGGTCCCGGGGGCCCGTGCCGGAGGACGTCCGGGGCTTCCAGTTCGCCCTGGCGAAGGACACCGGCTACGACACGCGTCACCGCCCCTCGCTGCTGTTCGTCTCCCCGTTCGTCCCCCTGGACCCGCAGGCCCCGGGCACCCCGCTGACGCGGGCCCCGGCCAAGACCCCAGCAAAGGTGTGACCATGGACAACGCGACCCCCTTCATCCTCCTCGGCCTGCTGATCTTCGCGGTCGGCCTGCTCAAGGCGGGCCTGCGGCTCGCCAGGGACCGCGCGGAATCGGACGAGGACGGGAGGGAGCACGAGTGAGCCGGGCACGGGCGGCCACCGCGGAGCCGGGGGCGCGCGATGAGTGACCGGCCGGTCGGCCGGGGGCGGCACACCCGCCCGCAGGACCCGCCGGTGAGCCTGGAGAAGGACGGCGCACCCGGTGCCGGGCGGCGTGCCGCGCACCGGGCGGTGCCCCAGCTCAACCTGCATCTGCTGTGGGGCGAGGGGGCCAGACCCTGGCGGGCCATGGGCCGGCACCGCCGCCTGGTCCTGCTCGGCATCCTCCTCGGCCTGCTGGGCGCCGCGACGTCCCTGGCCCAGCCCGCGGTCATCGGCCAACTGGTCGGCGCCGTCGGCGAGGGACGCTCGCTGACCGGCCCGATCATGGTGGGCGCGGCCCTGTTCATCGCCGACGCCACCCTGGGCGCACTCCACTCGTACGTCATCGGACTGGCCGGGGAGAACATCGTCTACGACATCCGCCGGACCCTGGCCTCGCGGCTGCTGCGCTCCCGGTTCCGGGCGTACAGCGGTCTGCAGCAGGGCGATGTGTTCTCCCGGATGGTCAGCGACACCATGCTCGCCCGCTCGACGATGACGCACGCGATCGACAGCATCCTCAACAACAGTTTCCTGGTCGTCGGCGGCATCGTCCTGATGGCCTGGATCGACACGGTGCTGCTCACCGCCACCCTGGTCTGTCTGGGCGCCACCAGCGTCGTCTCGCTCTATCTGGCGCGCGGTGTACGGAAGGTGTCGCTGCTCAACCAGACCGACCTGGGCACCTTCGGCACCGCCCTGCTGCGGGTGCTGGGGGCGATGCCCACCGTGAAGGCGTCCCGGGCCGAGGACCGTGAGGCCGAGGGGATCGCGGCCATCGCCCGGCGGGCCCGGAAGTCGGGGATCAAGGTGACGGTGATGTCGTCGCTGCTCGACCCGACCATGAGCATCGGCACCCAGCTCGCCCTGACGGTCGTCATCGGTCTGGGCGCGGCCCGCACCGCGACCGGGGCGATGCCCACCGCCGATCTGACGGCGTTCATCCTCTACCTGTTCTACCTGGTGGCGCCGTTGCTGACGCTGTTCGAGTCGATCGCGCAGTTCCAGATCGGCAGGGCGTCGGTGGAACGGCTCGCGGAGCTCGGCAAGATCGAGGTCGAGACGGACCCGGACGACAGCCGCCCGGGGGAACGGCCGGGTACCGTGCGCCCGTTCGGGCGCGGGTACGAACCCGGGCTCGTCTTCGACGGCGTCCGTTTCTCCTATCCCGGCACCGACAAGGTCGTCCTCGACGGGGTCTCCTTCACCGTCCCCGCCGAGGGGCTGACCGCCGTCGTCGGCCCCTCCGGCGGCGGCAAGTCCACCGTCTTCCAGCTGATCGAGCGGCTCTTCGACCCGGTGGCCGGCGCGATCCGCATCGACGGCACGGACATCACCGACCTGCCGCTGAACCAACTGCGGTCCATCGTCGGTTACGTCGACCAGGACCACACCCTGCTGCGCGGCACCGTCCGGGAGAACCTCACCTACAGCGCGCCCGACGCCGACGACAAGGACATCGCCGAGGCGCTGCGCATGGCCAACCTGACCGAGGTGATCGCCGCGCTGCCCCAGGGCCTCGACACCGCGCTCGGCGACCGCGGCGCGGGCCTGTCGGGCGGCCAGCGTCAACGCCTCGCCATCGCCCGTACGTTGCTGCAGGCGCCCCGTTTCCTGCTGCTGGACGAGGCCACCGCGAACCTCGACACCGAATCCGAGAACGCGCTGCGCGACAGCATCGCGATGATCTCCGGCTTCTGCGCGGTCATCGCCATCGCCCACCGCCTCTCCACGGTCACCGAGGCCCAGCAGATCGTCGTGCTCGACCGGGGCCGGGTGCATGCCGTGGGCACGCACGACGAGCTGCACCGGCACAGCGAGCTGTACCGCCGGCTCGCCCGGCTCCAGGAACTCAGCGACCTGGCGTCCTGAGGCGGCGCGGACCGGCGGCACCACCAGATCGACCCCGACAGGAGAACACCGTCCCGACAGGAGAAGTGCGTGAACGACTTTCTGCTCATCCCGTCCGTGGTAGCCCTCGGCATCGTCGGCTTCCTCATCGCCACCCGTGCCGTCAGCACCCCCGCCGTCATCGGCGTCGCCCTCGTGGTGCTGTGGGGCGCCTGCTCCCAGGCCAGAAGCACCGTCCATACCAGGCACACCTCGTCCAAGAAGCGGAGGCAGCACCCATGAGCACCACCACGACGTCCCCTGCGCCCGGCACCACGTCGAGCGGCATCGTCGAGGACATCGGCTACGGCCGGCAGTTCGGCGACTGGTACCACCGGCTGTTCCCCGACGACGCCTCGGTGATCGACGAGGTGGAGCGCCTGGTCTCCCTGCATCCCGATCCGGGCCTGGGCACCGTCGAGTTCGGTGTCGGGACCGGTCGGATAGCGCTCCCGCTGTCGCGCCGCGTCGGGCCGGTCACCGGGGTCGACTCCTCTCCGGAGATGCTCGACGTGCTCCGTCGAGACCTGGCCGACGACACCCCCGTCGAGGCGGTGCACGGCGACATCTGCCTCTACACCGCCGAACGCACCGTGGGGCTCGTGTACTGCGTCTGCGCGACCCTGTCGATGCTGCTCACGCCCGAGGAGCAGGCGCTGGCGGTGCGTCGCGCGGCCGAACTGCTGGCCCCCGGCGGCAGGCTGGTGCTCGAGACCCACAACAAGCCGGCCATCGTCGCCCTGCACGAGGGCAGCGCCCGTGCCACGTACTTCTCGCCCTATCCGGAGCCGGGCACCGGTCTGCAGAGCCACTCCGTGCTGCTGCCGCAGGGGTCGCTGTGGCACCTGTCCCACGTCTGGTACGAGGCCGACGGCACCACGCGCGTGGGCACCGAGGTCTCCCGGCTCACCTCCCCGGACGAGATGGACGCCTACGCCCGCGCCGCCGGACTCCTCCCCGAGAGTCGCTTCGGCGACTGGCCCGCCGACGCCGCCCCGTACTCCGCGGACTCCCCGCTGGCCATCTGCACCTACGTCAAACCCTGACCGCCCGGGGCCGGGCAGGGGGGCCGGGACGGGTCCCGGCCCCCCTGTCACAGGGCGATCAGACCGGCTGCCGTCTCCTTGAAGCCGCAGGCGTCGACGTAGAACGGCCGCAGGTGCTCCTCGAAGTCGACGTGCAGCCACTGGCATCCCGCGGCACGGGCTTCGCGGGCGGCGGTCTCGATCAGCGCGGCGCCCACGCCGCTGCCGCGACGGTGCGCCGCGACCACCGTGTCCAGCACGAAGGCGTGTACGCCACCGTCCCAGACGACATTGACGAAGCCGATCAGCGTCCCGTCCTCGGCCGCGCAGACCCAGCCGAGACTGTGCCGTTCGAGTCGTGTCCGCCAGTCGGTCGCGGTGACCGGATGGCCGAAGCCGTCCGCGTGCAGCGCGTCGAGTGCGGTGTTGTCGAAGTGGCCCCGCCACTCGTACGAGATCGTCACGTGCCGATCGTAGGGCGCCGGGGGCGGCTGCTGCTTCCCGCGCCCCACGTCAACGGCCGTCCCACGAACGGTGCGAGGACTTATTCGGTGGGGCGGTGGAGGGGAATCTGCCACGATCGTCGCATGGGTGCACTGGACGCGGTGGCGGAGCGGGTCGCGGGCGGGGCCACCGTGACGTTCCGGCCCAGCGGATCCTCGATGGTTCCGCTGATACGCAGTCGGCAACTGGTGGCCGTCGCTCCCGTGGACCCGGCGAAGGTCGAGGTGGGGGACATCGTCCTCGCGCGGGTCGCCGGGTCGGTCTACCTGCACCTGGTGTCGTCCGTGGACCACGCCAGGAAGCGGGTGCAGATCAGCAACAACCGCGGCCACGTCAACGGCTGGACCGGCCACGCGCGCGTCTTCGGCATCTGCGTCGCGGTGGACGGGGCGGCCCGCCCCAGCGCGGCGGGCAAGGCACGACCGAGCGGGTGACACACCGGCGGCCCGTGCGAGGTGAACCGCGACGCGGGTCGGAAAGGCGTGCCGAAGCCGGGGCCGCCGCGCGAAGGCGGCACGGGGAGACCTCGATGTGCATCGTCGACGCGTGCGGCACACGCTCGGGGGGACGGCTCAGGTCCGGTAGCCGGCGTGGGTGAAGTCCGCGTGGACGCCGGCTCCGTCGAGGTCCTGCACCCACAGTCCCACCATCGCGCCGGTGTCCAGGCCGAGGTCCAGGTACGCCTGGCGAGCGCGGGCACCGCCTGGTTCGACGACCTCACCCTCACCCCGCCGGCGACGGCGACCGCGAAGCCGGTGATCCGCCGCGACGCGTGGACGAAGATGCTGCTGAACAGCCGCAAGTACTGGCGGCAGAACCGGCCGCTGTACACCAACCAGGCCATCATCTGCGCCATCGGCCACTACCTCGCCGACCGCGGCCTGAGCCTCCTCGGCTCGGACGACGCGTGAGGCGAGGCCAGGCCCGCACCTACATCCACCAAGCCGCTGGGCGGCTCCTACTACGCAGGTCACCAAGGCCGGCATCTCCGAGGAGCTCGACTACGCCGGGAACTACGGCGAGCTGCAGGACTGGCTCGCGCTCGTGTCGAGGCGGTCATCGGCATCGGCGGCGTCGACGACAGACTCCGCGCGCACCTGGTCAAGATGGTCAAGGCCCGCGCGGTCTTCCGCCACCGGGCGCTGGACGCCGACGGCGTCGAGCACGCTCGACACCCGGGGCTTCGGCGACGCCGTGAACCTGGTCGACGTGCCGAGGTGCAGGACGGCGCCGAACTGCGCGTGGAGCCCGGCACCACGGTGGTGCCGCGCAGGCGCTGAGAACGGGCGGAGGAGAGGAAAGGGCAGGACGCGCTTCCGCTGCTCCCGTGCCCCGCCACACCGTGGCCGCCACGAGGGGCCGGGCACGTGACCTTCGCTGCCGCAAGGTCGATACTTCCAGTCAGGCACAGGTCAGCGGCTCCTCTACCAACGTCTACAGGAGGCACCCATGAAGATGCTCATCAACGTCGCGGAGAGCGTTGTCGCGGACGCGTTGCGGGGCATGGCGGCCGCGCACCCGGAGTTGACCGTGGACGTGGAGAACCGGGTGGTGGTGCGGCGGGACGCGCCGGTGGCCGGGAAGGTGGGACTGGTCTCCGGGGGCGGCTCGGGACACGAGCCGCTGCACGGTGGTTTCGTGGGGCCGGGGATGCTGTCGGCGGCCTGTCCCGGTGAGGTGTTCACCTCTCCCGTGCCGGACCAGATGGTGCGGGCGGCGGCCGCCGTGAACAGCGGGGCCGGGGTGCTGTTCATCGTGAAGAACTACACCGGTGACGTCCTGAACTTCGACATGGCGGCCGAACTCGCCGAGGACGAGGGCATCCGGATCGCCAAGGTGCTGGTCGACGACGACGTGGCCGTCACCGACAGCCTCTACACCGCCGGGCGGCGCGGCACGGGCGCGACCCTGTTCGTGGAGAAGATCGCGGGGGCCGCCGCCGAGGAGGGGCAGCCGCTGGAGCGGGTCGAGGCGCTGGCCCGGCAGGTCAACGAGAACTCCCGCAGTTTCGGGGTGGCCCTCAGCGCCTGCTCCACTCCGGCCAAGGGCAGCCCCACCTTCGATCTGCCCGCCGGGGAGCTGGAGTTGGGGGTGGGCATCCACGGTGAGCCGGGACGTGAGCGGCGCGCGATGATGACCTCGCGCGAGATCGCCGACTTCTCGGTGAACGCCATCCTCGACGACATGAGCCCGCGCAACCCGGTGCTGCTCCTGGTCAACGGCATGGGCGGCACTCCGCTGCTGGAGCTGTACGGCTTCAACGCCGAGGTGCAGCGCGTGCTCACCGAACGCGGAGTGCCCGTGGCCCGCACCCTGGTCGGCAACTACGTCACCTCGCTCGACATGGCCGGCGCTTCGGTGACCATGTGCCAGGTCGACGAGGAACTGCTGCGGCTGTACGACGCGCCGGTGAGGACGCCGGGGCTGCGCTGGGGCGTCTGAGGGAGCGGACGGCCGCGTCACCCGGCCGGGTGGGCGCGTCCCCCTGCCTCACCGTCAGTCAACTCACGTACCACGCAAGGAGATTTTGTGCTCGACGCCGATTTCTTCCGTCGTTGGATGACGGCCACCGCGGCCTCGGTGGACCGTGAGGCCGAGCGGCTCACGGCGCTCGACTCGCCGATCGGGGACGCCGACCACGGCAGCAACCTGCGCCGCGGGTTCACCGCCGTGGTGGCCGTCCTGGACAAGGACGCGCCGGACACGCCCGGCGCGGTCCTCGTGCTCGCCGGACGGCAGCTGATCTCGACCGTCGGCGGCGCCTCCGGCCCGTTGTACGGCACCCTGCTGCGCCGCACGGGCAAGGCGCTCGGTGAGGCGGGTGAGGTGAGCGAGGGGCAGCTGGCGGACGCGCTGCGGGCCGGGGTCGACGCGGTGCGGGCGCTGGGCGGGGCCGCGCCGGGCGACAAGACCATGATCGACGCGCTGGTGCCGGCGGTCGACGCGCTCGCCGAGTCGTTCGCCGCGGCGCGGGCCGCCGCCGAAGAGGGCGCGGTGGCGACCACACCGTTGCAGGCCCGCAAGGGCCGGGCCAGTTATCTGGGCGAACGGAGCATCGGGCATCAGGACCCCGGTGCCACCTCGGCCGCGCTGCTGATCGCCGCTCTCGCCACCGCCGCCGGCGCCTCGGAGGCCACCGATGTCTGACGCCGGGCCGGTCGGCATCGTGCTGGTGTCGCACAGCGCAGCCGTCGCCGCCTCGGTCGCCGAGCTGGCGCGGGGGCTGGCCGGGGCGGGAGCCACTGTGCCCGTCGCTCCGGCCGGCGGCGCCCCGGACGGCGGCCTGGGCACCAGCGCCGAGCTGATCTCGGCGGCGGCCGCCTCCGTCGACCGGGGTTCGGGCGTCGCGGTCCTCGTCGATCTCGGGAGCGCGGTCCTCACCGTGAAGGCCCTGCTCGCCGAGGGCGACGAACTGCCCACGGAGACCATGCTGGTGGACGCCCCGTTCGTCGAGGGCGCGGTCGCCGCGGTCGTCACGGCCTCGACGGGCGCGGACCTCGCGGCTGTGGCGGCCGCGGCCTCGGAGGCGTACGCGTACCGGAAGCAGTGAACCTCCGGGAAACCGGCACATGGTGGGGGCCCGTCAC
>NZ_JBHVDD010000153.1:0-10537 GCF_042802995.1 Streptomyces sp. NPDC057438 | reverse complement strand
CTACCTCGGCCGCTTCACCACCGACACCCGCGACGGCACCGCCCAACACTGGACCTCCGTCACACACACCGACACAGGCAACAGCATCGGCGAAGCCGAACTGCCCTTCGCCCACGCCCTCGAAATCAACGCCACCACCCAGGACACCCCCACCGGCCCCCGCCTCCACGCCACCCTCTCCTGGCCCGCCGCCCTCTTCACCCACACCCACATCACCCACCTCACCCACCTCTGGCACCAAGCCCTCACCGCCCTCGCCACCCACACCGAAAACCCCGACGCCGGCGGCCTCACCCCCTCCGACCTCACCCTCATCCCCCTCACCCAAAACCACATCGACCTGCTCGAAGCGAAGCTGAGGAAGTAGCGATGACCCAGAGCCAGATCGAGGACGTCCTGCCTCTCTCGTCGTTGCAGGCGGGGCTGCTGTTCCACGCCCTCTACGACGACGAGGGCCCGGACCTCTACACCGTGCAGCTCGCCGTCGACATGACCGGCCCCCTCGACACGGCCCGCCTGCGCACCGCCGCCGAGGCCCTGCTCGCCCGCCACCCCAACCTGCGGGTCCTCTTCGTCCACGAAGGCATGGACCAGCCGGTGCAGGTCGTCCGCCGGGAGGTCGGGCTCCCGTGGCGGGAGGTCGACCTCACCGGCCGGGGCAGCGGGGCGGCCCGGGAATTCGACGCGCTGCGGGACGCGGAGCGGGCACGCCGGTTCGCCCTGGACGAGGACGTGCTGCTGCGTTTCGTGCTCGCCCGACTGCCCGGCGGCACCCACCGCCTGCTGATCACCCTGCACCACATCCTGGTCGACGGCTGGTCGGTACCCGTCCTCCTGGACGACCTGTTCGAGCTGTACGAGCGGGGCGGCGACCCAGCGGGGATGCGCCGGGCCGCCCCGTTCCGCGAGTACCTGGCCTGGGTGGCCCGGCAGGACCGGCCCGCCGCCCTGGACGCCTGGGCCCGGGAACTCGACGGGCTCAGCGAACCGACCCTGCTCGGCGCGGGCCGGCGCGTCTCAGGGGCCTCCGCGGTGCCGGAGACCCTTCACCTCCGGCTGAGCCGCGAGGAGACCGGGGAGCTGACCACGCTCGCCCGCAGCCGCGGCTGGACCCTCAACACCCTCGTCCAGGGCGCCTGGGGCCTCGTCCTCGGCCGCCTCCTCGGCCGCACCGACGTCGTCTTCGGCGGCACCGTCTCCGGCCGACCCCCCGAGCTCCCCGGCGTCGAAACCATGGTCGGCCTCCTCATCAACACCCTCCCGGTGCGCGTGAACTGGCAGCACGAGGACACCTTGGCGGACCTGTTCACCGCCCTCCAGGACCGGCAGTCCAAGCTCACCGCCCACCAGTTCGTGCAGCTCGCGGAGATCCAGCTCCAGTCCGGGCACCAGGAACTCTTCGACACCACCACCGTCTTCGAGAACTACCCCGTCGACGCGGAGGGCGCTCCGCAGCTCGCGGGCGGTGTCGAGATCACCGACATGGACGCCCGGGACGCCACCCACTACGCGATCACCCTGCTCGGGCTGCCCGGCGAACAGCTCCGCTTCCGGCTCGACCACCGCCCCGACCTGATCGGCCCGGCCGCCGCCGGCCGTCTCGGCGACCGACTGCTCAGGGTGCTGGCCGCTGTCGTCGCCGACCCGCTGACGGCCGTGCGGGACCTGGATCTGCTGGACGACGAGGACCGGCACCAGGCGCTCACCGCCTGGAACGACACCGCGCACTCCGTCCCCGACACCACGCTCACCGCGCTCCTGGAGGCGCAGGCGCTGCGCACGCCCGAGGCCACCGCGCTCGTGCACCACGGGCCGGAGGATGCGCCGGACGCCTGGGAGCGGACCACGTACGCCGCTCTGCACGCCGACGCCAACCGGCTCGCCCGCCTCCTCGTCGCCCGGGGTGCGGGTCCCGACCGGCCGGTGGCCGTCGCCCTGGAGCGGGGCTGGGCCCTCGTGGTGACCCTTCTCGCCGTGCTGAAGGCGGGCTCCGCCTATCTGCCCGTGGACCCCGAACTGCCCGCCGACCGGGTCGAGTCCATGCTGCGCACGGCCGGCCCCGTGTGCCTGGTCACCGACGGGCGGATCGTCGGCGGGCGTCCCGCGGTGGGCGCGGGTGCGGCCGCCTGCGGGGTGGAGCCGGTGGTCCTGGACGACCCGGCCACCGCCGCCCACCTCGCCGCTCTCCCCCACCACCCGCTCGACGACGCGGACCGCACCGGCCCTCTGCGCCCCGGGAACCTCGCGTACGTCATCTTCACCTCGGGCTCCACGGGCGCGCCCAAGGGTGTGGGCGTGCCCCACCGGGGGATCGTCAACCGGCTGTTGTGGATGCAGGACCGCTACGGGCTCGGCCCCGAGGACCGGGTGCTCCAGAAGACCCCGTACGGCTTCGACGTCTCGGTGTGGGAGTTCTTCTGGCCGCTGCTCACCGGCTCCGGGCTCGTCGTCGCCCGGCCGGGCGGCCACCGCGACCCCGCCTATCTGGCTCAGACCATGGCCACGCAGGGGGTCACCACCGT
Source organism: Streptomyces sp. NPDC057438 (assembly GCF_042802995.1). Taxonomy (NCBI): domain Bacteria; kingdom Bacillati; phylum Actinomycetota; class Actinomycetes; order Kitasatosporales; family Streptomycetaceae; genus Streptomyces; species Streptomyces sp. NPDC057438. Next base: position 8,015 of record NZ_JBHVDD010000153.1, on the reverse strand, counting down.
CCATTTCGTGCCGTCCATGCTGGACGCTTTCCTCCAGGACCGGGCCGCATTCCGCACCCGGGGCGTGCTGCGCCGCATCCTGTGCAGCGGGGAGGCGCTGCCTGAGGGGACCGCCGACCTGGCGGCCCGGGTGACCGGCGCGCCGGTGCACAACCTGTACGGGCCCACCGAGGCGTCGGTGGACGTCACACACTGGGACTGCGTGCCGGGCGAGGGGCCGGTGCCGATCGGCCACCCCGTCTGGAACACCCGGCTGTACGTCCTGGACGACGCCCTGCGCCCGGTCCCTCCTGGCGTGGTCGGGGAACTCCACCTGGCGGGGGCGCAGTTGGCGCGCGGCTACCTCGGCCGCGCGGCGCTCACCGCGGAACGCTTCATCGCCGACCCGTTCGCTGCGGACCACGGCGACGCCGCCGGGCTGGCGGGGGCGCGCATGTACCGCACCGGTGACCTGGTGCGCCGGCGCGAGGACGGCGCGCTCGAGTACCTCGGCCGCACCGACGACCAGGTGAAGGTACGCGGGCTGCGCATCGAACTCGGTGAGATCGAGACGGTCCTGACCTCGGCTCCCGGCGTCGCCCACGCCCGGGTCGTCGTCACCGGCGGCCCGGCGGGGTCGGGGGGAGAGCACCTGATCGCGTATGTCGTCCCCGCCGACCCCGGGGACCCGCCCGCGCCGGACGCGCTCCGGCAGCGGGCCGGGGCCGCGCTGCCGGCGTACATGGTGCCGTCCGCGTTCGTCCTGCTCGGCGAACTACCGCTCACCGCCAACGGGAAGCTCGACCGGCGGGCCCTGCCCGCGCCCGACTTCGGTGCGCAGACCGGCGGGCGGGCGGCCCGCACCGCCACCGAGCAGGCTCTGTGCGCCGCCTTCGCGGACATCCTCGGCCTGACCGACGTGGGCGTGGACGACAGCTTCTTCGACCTGGGCGGCCACTCCCTGACCGCGACTCGCCTCGTCACCCGGGTGCGGGCCGCGCTCGGCGTCGACCTCGGAGTGCGGCAGGTGTTCGCCGCTCCCACCCCGGCCGCCCTGGGCGCGCTGCTGGCGGGCCGGGATCTGGGGGCCGGCGGCCTGGAGCCCGTCCTGGAGCTGAGGACCGGCGGCGACCTGCCGCCCCTGTTCTGCCTGCCTCCCGGCTCCGGTCTGAGCTGGTGCTACGCGGGGCTGCTGGGCGGGCTCGACCCCAGGCAGCCGGTGTACGGCCTCCAGTCGCCCAGCCTCACCGAAGCCGAAGCCGAAGCCGAAGCCGGAGCCGAAGCCGGAGCCGGAGGGGGAGCCGGAGCCGGAGGGGGAGCGGGACCGGGACCCGGAGCCGGGGCGACCGGGCCGGACGGCGGGGGCGAGGCCCCGGACGAGCCGCTGGACGCCCTGGCCGCGCGCTACGCCGAGCGCATCACGGCGCTCCGGCCGCACGGCCCCTACCGGCTCCTCGGCTGGTCCGCCGGCGGGCATCTCGCCCACGAGGTCGCCGTACTCCTCCAGGAACGCGGGGAAACGGTCGAACAGCTCGTCGTCCTGGACTCCTATCCGGCACGGACGGACGGCGACGGCGGTGAACCGGTGAGCCGGGAGGCCGTCTTCGCCGAAGCCTTCGGGGACGCGCTGCCCGACCCGACGGCCCCCGACGCCCGCGCGCGGGCCCGGGAACTCGTACGGGAGGAACTCGGCGAGGGGGCGCTGGGAAAGGTGGACGACGCCTTGGCGTCCGCCGTCCTGGAGACCTATCTCCGCAACACCCGAGCAATGCTGAATTACCGCCATCGACGGTACGAGGGCGACCTGGTGTTCTTCCGGGCCGCCGACTGGACCATGGACGCCGAACGACGCGACGTGTCGCGCTGGGCGTCCCACGTGAGCGGCGAGATCGTGATTCACGAACTCGCCGCGAAGCACGAGGAAATAGCCCGTCCGGATATTCTCACAGAAGTCGGGAAAGCCATTGCGGAAATGAATTCCTTTGACTAACCTCAAACCGTTCCGGAAATATCAGAGCACATCCAGAGAAAAGGAAAAGACAATGGTGAACCCCTTCGAGGACAACGACGCCGCCTTCTACGTCCTGGTCAACGCCGAGAACCAGCACTCGCTGTGGCCGGCCTTCGCCGAGGTCCCGGCCGGCTGGAACCAGGTCTTCGGCCCCGGCAACCGCGCGGACGCCGTGGCCTACGTGGAGCGCGAGTGGACGGACCTGCGGCCCGCGAGCCTGGTCCGCGAGATGGCCGGGGCGCACGCCTGATGGGGGCCGTCGGCGGCGCGGGCACGACGGCCCAGGCGGGGCCCGGGGCCCGGTGGACGCGCAACTGGCGCCCCCGCCCCGGGGCCGCGGTCACCCTGCTGTGCCTGCCGCACGCCGGCGGCTCCGCCGGTTTCTACCGGAGCTGGGCGGACCGGCTTCCGGCGGAGGTCGACTTCCACGCGGTTCAGTACCCCGGCCGCGAGGACCGCTTCTCCGAGGCGCCCCTGACGCGGATGGACGAACTGGCGGACGCGGTCACCGAGGCGATCCGCCCCCTGTTCAGCAGGGACGTGATCCTCTTCGGGCACAGCATGGGCGCATCCGTGGCCTACGAGGTCACCCGCCGGTGCGAGGCGGAGGGATCGAGGCCCCGGCTGCTGCTGGTGTCGGGGCGCGCCGCACCGCAGGGCGGGGGCGCGGTCGCCCCCCGCCGGCCCCGCACCGACGAGGAGATCGTGGCCGAGATCCGGGGCTTCTCCGGTGCCGGGGCCGCCGCCCTGGACGACCCCGAACTGCGGGAGCTGCTGCTCCCGATGATCAGAGCCGACTACCGGCTGGTGGACGAGTACCGCCCCGAGCAGCCCCGACCGGTGGACACACCGATCGCCGCCCTGCGCGGCCGCGACGACGCCAAGGTCACCGCCGAGGGGGCCGCCGCCTGGTCCGCGCTCACCACGGCGCACTGCACGGAGCACGTTTTCGACGGCGGCCACTTCTACCTCCAGGAAAACGAACGGCCCGTGCTGGCCACGCTCGTTGACCTGGTGGCACGGGCACTGCGCTGACGCGGCGCGGGGCCGGCGGGGCACCGGGCCTTTCACCGGCCCGGCCCCGCCGCCCGCTCAGCCGCTCCTGCGGCTGCGCCGGACGCGGAAGGCAAGAACGAGCAACAGGACACCGGCGGCGGTGAGCAGCGCACTCGCCAGCCCCTGGTGGTCCGGAAAGGAATTCACGATGAAGAAACTCTCCTCGGGGTCGGTCCCGCTCATTCTCTGCACGAGCGGGGCCACCCCCTGGAGGAGCAGGATCACACCGGCGATCTCAAGAATCAGAAGCACTGCTTCCCCTCGTTCCCGCCTGCCGGGTATTCCCCCGCGGGCCGTTGTTGGTCTAAAGTCCTTGCAGGCATCATAATGGCGTCCCGGCTCCCCCGGGCACCCTCTTCGTTGATGGCGACCGAATATAGATCCCCTATAGATTCCTCGGAGATCCTTCGTAGAACGGTCGCAGTTCGGCTGTGGAAACGTTATTCATCCCTCATGGATTCGGGAGAGAGAAAATGGACCTGCTCAAGGGGAAGACGATTCTGGTGACCGGAGTCCTGACCCAGAACTCCATCGCCTTCCACACCGCCCGCCTCGCCCAGGAGCAGGGGGCCAGGGTCCTCCTCACCGGCTACGGCCGCATGAGCCTGGTGGAGCGGGTCGCGCGCAGACTCCCCGAACCCCCGCCGGTGCTCGAACTCGACGTCACCGATCGTATCCAACTCGGCACCCTCGCAGCGAGGTTGAGCGAGCACACCGACCGCGTGGACGGGGTGCTGCACTCGGTCGCCGGCGCCCCGGCGACCGCGCTCGGCGGCAACTTCATGACCACGGAGTGGGAGGACGTGGCCCGCGCCGTCCACGTCTCGACGTACTCCCTGCAGTCCCTCACCCGCGCCGTGCTGCCGCTGCTCGGCGAACGCTCCAGCGTCGTCGGCCTCGACTTCGACTCCTCGCGCGCCTGGGCCGAGTACGACTGGATGGGCGTGGCCAAGGCCGGCCTGGAGTCCTGCGCCCGCTACCTCGCCTCCTACCTCGGCGCGCACGGCGTCCGCGTCAACCTGGTGGCCGCGGGGCCGCTGCGCACCACCGCGGCGGTCAACATCGGTTCGGGCGAGGGCTTCGACGAGGCGGACGACTGGGGCCGCAGAGCGCCCCTCGGCTGGGACGCCGAGCACTTCGCCCCGGTGGCGCGGGCCTGCGTCGCCCTGCTCTCCGACTGGTTCCCGGCGACCACCGGGGAGATCGTGCACGTCGACGGCGGGGCGCACGCGGTCGGCGACCGGCCCGGCACGGCACGCCCGGAGGCAGGGGTGCCCGCATGACGGCGGACCGGGCGGCGGGGGCGCTCACCCAGGCCCTCGGCGGGGACGGGCTGGTGATCGGGGCGATCCTCACCTGCGAGATCGCGTTCTGGGCCTTCCTCGTCCTGGGCCTCCTCGCCCGGTACGCCCTGCGGGCCCGCCGTCTCGGCGGGGCGCTGCTGGTGTGCGTGCCGCTCACCGACCTGGCCCTCGTCGCCTTCTCCGTGGTCCATCTGCGGTCCGGCGGGGAGGCCGGGGCGACGCACGGGCTGGCCGCCGTGTACCTCGGGGTCTCGGTCGGCTTCGGACCCGAGATCGTCCGCCGGGCCGACGCCTGGTTCGCCCATCGGGTCGCCGGGGCCCCGGCCCCCGCGAAGCCGCCGGTGGCCGGACCCGAACGGGTGCGCCACGAATGGAGGTTGTGGCTTCGCTGCGTCACCTCCTGCGCGGTCGCCGCGACGCTGACGCTGCTGATGTGGGCCCTCGCGGCGCCCGGGGCCAAGGCGTCGGGGCTGTGGAACCTGGTCGCGCAGTTCGGGATCGTCACGGTGCTCTGGCTGGTCGCGGGGCCGCTGCGGTACCGGTACTTCCCGCCTGCGAGGCAGGGGGCAACGGGGGAAGGAATCCCGGGCGGCACGTTCGACCTGCCGACGCACCGGCCGGCGCCGCACTCGAGCACCAAGGGGAAGCAGTGATCACGACTGTGGCCGGCACCGCCGTCACGACCACCGGCGGGCACACCGGCGAAGACGACGGAGGAGCCACCGGTGGAACCGACCGCCCCGGGTACGGCGGGCCGCGCCGCGCCGCGGACGTCCATGTGTGGACGTGGCGCACCCCCGGCACCCCCGACCCCGCCGACCTCCTTCTGCTCGACGAGGACGAGCGCGCCCGTGTCCACCGCTGCCGTCACCCCCGGGACGCGGCGGCCCTCGCCCGCACCCGGGCGGGCGCCCGGCGCGCCCTCGGCGGGCTGCTCGGCACCTCCCCCGCCGAGGTGTCCCTCGGCAACGCCCCCTGCTCCGGCTGCGGTTCGCGGCGGCACGGCCCCCCGCTCCTGCTGCGTCCCGCGCTGTCCGACCCGCCGGGGCTGAGCCTGGCGCGCACCGAGGGGTGCGGGGTACTCGCGGTGTGCGCGGGGACGAGCGTCGGCATCGACGTGGAGGCGGTGCGGTCGGTCGACGCGGAGGGTCTGGCGGAGGTGGTCCTCACCGAACGCGAGCGGGCCCATGTGCTGGGTGTCCCGGAGGGGCCGGTGCGCGCCCTGCGGCACTTCCGGTGCTGGACGCGGAAGGAGGCGGTGGTGAAGGCGGCCGGGACCGGGCTCATGGCTGCGGAGCTGACCCGGCTGGAGGTGTATCCGGAGGAGTCGGCACCGGTCCGGGTCGAACTCCGCGTCCGGGGACGGCGGTCGACGTGGTGGCAGGTCCGGGACGTGCCCCTGGACGGCCCCTGGACGGCGGCCGTCGCCCACCCCGAGACCTCGCTCCCGCCGGGCCGCCTCGTCGTCCACCCGGAGTCCTGACGGCCGGACTCCCGACCGCCGGGGTCGTGTCCGCCGCAGTCCCGACCACCGGAGCCCTGCCCACCGGAGCCCTGCCCACCGGAGCCCTGCCCACCGAAGTTCCCGACCACCGGAGCCCTGCCCACCGAAGGCCCGGCCACCCGGGTGCGCCCCCCGAACTCCCGACCACCGAGGTCCTGCCCGCCGAAATCCCGGCCACCCGGGTGCGCCCGGGGGCCTCTCCGCGCGCGGTGGCCGCGTCACCCCTGCGGCACCCGGCCCCCCTCCCGTACCGTCGCCTTCTGCTCCCGCGTGAACAGGCGCACCAGCGACGGCAGCCGGTACACCAGCCGCTGGTCCACCCCGACGCCGGTCACCTCGATCAGCCGCGCATCCGCCAGTGCCTCCAGCGCCGCCTCCGCCTCCCGTTCGCCGCACCGCAGCACCCCGGCCGCCCCCGCCGCCGAGAACTCGTTCCCCCGGATCAGCGTCAGCGCCCGTAGCGCGGCGCGCGACTTCCCCGGCAGCGGCACGTAGCAGGCCCGCAGGCTCGCCCGGACGTCCAGTGCGCCGTGCCGCAGTTCGTCCAGCCGCCGTTCGGCGGGCAGCAGCCGGGACAGCAGCGCCGCCAGCCGCGCCCTCGGCTCCTCCGCGAGACGCAGCGCGCAGACGCGCAGCGCCAACGGCGAGCGGTCGCACAGCTCCACCAGGGAAGCGGCCGCCGCGGGCTCCGCCGCGACCCGTTCGGCTCCCGACGGTCCCGCCCCCGACGCCAGCAGAGCCAGCGCCTCGTCCGTGCCCAGTGGGTGGAGCCGGATCAGCCGGGACGCCCCGTCCACCACGGCGTGCGTGCGGCCGGTGAGGATGGCCTGGGAGCGGGTGCCCGCCGGCAGCAGGGGAGCCGCCTGCGCGGCGTCCGCCACGTCGTCGAGGACGACCAGTACCCGCCGGTCGGTGAGCAGCCCTCGGTAGAGCTGCACCCGCTCCGCCTCGGACCCCGGCACCGCGTGCGCGGGCACCCCCAGGGCGCGCAGGAAGTCCCGGAGCACGTCGTGCGGGTCGCGCCGGGACCCGTCCGGCAGGCCCAGGTCCGCGTACAGCTGCCCGTCGGAGAACTGCTCGCGCAACAGGTGCGCGGCCCGTACCGCGAGCGCGGACTTCCCCGCCCCCGGCATCCCCGTGATCACCACCCGGTGCTGCCGGCCGGTGTGCCGGGCCTGCCCCGTGCCGCGCAGTTCGTAGACCACCTCGGCGAGGGGCAGCGCACGCCCGGTGAAGTGGGTGACGTCGGGCGGCAGCATCGCGGGCGCCGGGGCGGGCCCACCGGTCCCCCGCGCCCCGGGCACCCCGTACGCGCCGGCCGGGCCGCGCGCGCCCGTCACTGGGCTCTCTCCGAGCTCCCCGCCGTCCAGCACCTGCCGGTGCACCTCCCGCAGGACCGGGCCGGGGTCGATGCCCAGTTCCTCACGCAGTACCGCGCGGCCCTGCCGGTACACCGCGAGCGCGTCGCCCTGCCGGGAGGACCGGTACAGGGCCGTCATCAGCTGGGCGCGCAGCCGTTCGTTGAGGGGGTGCTCGGCGACCAGCCGGGTCAGTTCGGGCACCAGCTCGCCGTGCCGGCCCCGTGCGAGGTCGGCCTCGATGCGACAGACCAGAGTCGTCGCCCACGCCTCCTCCCACTGCGGGGCCTCCGCCTCGCACAGGTACTCGGTCGTGCTGGCGAACGGCGTGCCGCGCCACAGTTCCAGAGCCGCCGTCAGCAGGGTGCTCGCCTTGTCGAAGTGCCGCCCCTCCAGGGCGTCGCGGCCCAGTCGGTCCAGCCGGTCGTACTCGACGCTGTCGATCCACGAGGTCCCCGCGTCCAGGGAGTACCCCGGCTGGCAGCGGGCGATGTTCGCGCCGTCGCCGAGCTGTTTGCGCAGCCGCGAGATGTACGTGTAGATCTGCGCGTTCATCGTCGTCGGTGGAGACCACCCCCACAGGAACTCGCTGAGCCGGCTGTCCGAGACCACCCGCCCCTTGGCGAGCAGCAGAGCGGCCAGCACCGTGTGGATCTTGGCCCCCGCGAGCGGCAGGACCACCCCGTCGCGGCGGGCCTCGACCGGTCCGAGGATGCGGAACTCCATGACTCCCCCGTTAACGTCAAGCGTCGTTTTCAAGCCGTGCCAGGACGCTAACGACGGGTCGTGTCGAACCGCTGTCG
>NZ_JBHVDD010000152.1:0-10761 GCF_042802995.1 Streptomyces sp. NPDC057438 | reverse complement strand
GGACCCCGCCGCCCGGCCCGGGCCTGCGCTCAGCCGCCGACCTGCTGGTTGTAGCCGGCCACGATGTTCTCCAGGGCCTTGTCGGCCGACTGCTGGCCGTTGATCGCCTTGCCGAGTTCCGTCTTGGTCGGGTCCTCGGTGAGGCTCTTGCCCTTCAGCACCCAGTTGGTCTGCGCGCTGTTGAAGTAGCCGGAGATGGGGTCGTAGAGCGGGATCGACTCGTTGTAGAGCTTGTACGCCGCCTGCGCCGCCTCGGACTTGAACGGGTACTTCGGGTTCAGGCCGCTCTCGACCGGCAGGAACCCGGAGGTCTCGCACAGCGTCCGGTAGTGGTCGGGCTCGTACAGCCAGGACAGGAACTTCTTGGCTGCGGCGGCCGCATCGGCGTTGTTGTTGAAGCCGACCGTCAGACCGCCGCTGTTGACGTCACTGGCCTGCACCGGCTGGGCCGGGGTCGGGACGCTCGCCCACTCGAACTTCTTGATGCTCTCCGCGAAGGCGGGGACCTGCCACACGCCGGACCAGTAGGCGACGACGTCACCGCTCTGGAACATCGCCGACGGGTCGGCGCCGCTCGTCCAGACCGACTTCGGCATGGTCTTGTCGTCGTTCCATCCGACGAAGGTGTTCACGGCCTTCTTGGTCGCCGCGTCCACCGAGAACGTGCCGGAGTCGTCCGCGTGAACGTACTTGCCGCCCATCTCGTACACCATGGCGCGCAGCCGCGACGGCGACTGGTCGAAGGTCAGGGAGTACTTGGCCTTGGTCTTCTCGCGGACCTTGTCCGCCGCCTTGATGAAGTCGGTCCAGGTCCAGGTCTTGTCGGGCGAGGTCGGGTAGTCGACGCCGGCCTTCTCGAAGAGCGACTTGTTGATGAACATGCCGGACGCCGTGACGTCCGAGGGGATGGAGAGCACCTTCCCGGACGAGTCCTTCGCCAGGAAGTTCTGGTTGATGTTGTTGCTCTTCTTGTCGGCGATGGACTTGAGGTCGATCAGCTTGTTCGACCAGATCGGGTCCAGCGCCGGCACGGCGGCCACGTCGGGCAGGGAGTTCGCCTGCGCGGCGTTGTGCAGCTTGGTCGTGTAGCCGTCGTAGGGGATGTTGACGAGCTTGACCTTGACGCCCGTCTCCTTCTTGTACTGCGCCACCACCTTCTTCCAGCCCGCGTCCTGCCCCGGAACGGTGGAGATCCAGAACGTCAGTGACTTGGAGGTGCCGCCCGAGTCGGAGCCGCCTCCACAGGCGGAGAGCAGCAGGGTCGCGGCCGAGGCAACGGCAGCGAGGGGAACCATGCGGCGCATACCGCCGCGGCCGAGTCGGCTTGAGCGCCGCACACCCACAGTGGTCATCTTCGATCCCTTTTTTTCGGTAGGGGACAGAGCACGGCGCGCCGACCGAGGCGGCACGGGTGCATTTTGCTGGAAAGCTGCTTTCCGGGGGGCACGGCCTCGCCCGGCCGCGTCGTCCACGCGGGGCGGGATCCCCGGCCTGCTGGCCGTCACCGCACGGGCACGCCCTCGTGCGGTTGCCGTACGTCGAGTACGGGCGGGAGGCTCGCCCCAAGCCGGCGTCCCGGCCGACTTAGAAAGCGCTTGTCCGGACATTGGCAGATGCCGGTGGAGTCCGTCAATGCTTCACCGCCCCGCCTCCGGTCACGGTTTGGATTCCCCGGGTCACGGCCAGGCGACTGGCCCCCACGACGGTGCCGCTGTCGCCGAGCGCGCTGCTCACGACCTCGGTGGGCCAGCTCAGCCGGGCCAGTTCGGCCCGTACGCCGGGCAGCAGCTGCGGCTTGGAGCCGACGGCGCCGCCCAGCACGATCAGGCCGGGGTCCAGGACCGCGGTGGCCGCGACGGCGAGTCTGCCCACGTCGGCGGCGTGCCGGGCGACGACGGCGCAGGCCGTGGCGTGTCCGGTGTCGGCCAGCGCGAACAGCCCGTCGACGGTGTCCGGGCAGGGGTCGTCGGCGCCCTGCCAGGCGTCCGCCGCGCGCCGCAGCAGGGAACCCGCGCCTAGGTGCGCCTCCAGGCCCTCGTGGCGGGGTTCACGGTCCGCGTCCCACGGATAGGGCAGCCGGGCCACCTCACCGGCGGCGCCGTTCGCGCCGCGCAGCACCTGGCCGCCGATGACGACACCGAGACCGATACCGACGCCGATCCGCAGGTAGCCGAAGGTGTCCCGGCCCCGGGCGGCGCCTTCGTGCAGCTCGGCGAGGGCGGCGCAGTTCACGTTGTTCTCGACGTGGACGGGCACCCCGGGCGGGAGGGCCACGGTCAGCGCGTCGAAGATGGGCCCCGCCTTGGCGGTGGCGGGCCGTACGGCCCTGCCCTCCCGGCCCTGGACGGTGACATCGCCGACGGCGACGACGATGGCGCGCAGCGGCGCGCCGGCCGACAGCCCGGAGAGGGCGTCCGCGACCACGTCGACGCTGTCGGCCCGCAGACCGGTGCCCTCGGCGAGCAGCGTGCCGTCCAGGGCGCACACCCGCACCCGGGTGACGCTGGGGCCGAGGTCGACGGCGAGGACCGCACCGGCGGCGAGCCCGAGATCATATACGGCCGCCGACCTGCCGGTTCCTCCGTTGAGGGTGCCGGAGCGGGCGGCGAGACCGGCGGCCTCGAGCTCGGCCACGGCGGTGGAGACGGTCGGTTTGGAAAGGCGCGCCCCGGTAGCCAGTTGGGGACGGGTGGCGGTGCTCGACGCGGCCAGTACGGCGAAGACAGCGCGGGCGCTCTCGCTCAGGTGCATGCTCTCCCCAGTCGTGCCGCGATCTTCCGGTCCGCACGGCCGTGCGGGATCCGGCGTCATAACCCTTGACGCACCCTTATTCGTTAGTTAATTTCCTAACGAAGTCAAGCGGTACTCGCCTACCGCACCCGCAGAGGCCCGTCCCGGGGCTTCCCTAGCACCCCCTACAGACCCTGTGTGTCCTGGCACGGTTTCGCCCAGCCGTCGCTGCGCCCATCGCAACGCAACGACGAAAGAGGCCTCACGTGCCGGACTCAAGGCCCGTCACGGTCGGTATCGACGTGGGCGGCACCAAGACCCATCTCCGTGCTGTCACGGGGACGGAGTCCGTCGCCGACCACGTCCGTGCCAGCCGTGGCTGGCGGCCGCACGACCCGGCGGCCGCGACCGCATGGCTGGCCACGCTGGTCGAGGAGGTGCTGCCCGCGCACACCCCCGTGTCCGCCGTGGCCGTCGGCGCCCATGCCTGCGAGACGGCCCGGCAGTGCGAAGGGATACGCCTCGCCCTCCAGGAACGGCTTCAGGTGCCGTGCCTGGTGGTCGGTGACGCCGAGCTGCTGGCTCCCGCCGCCGGTTTCGCCCAAGGGGTGGGTCTCGTCGCGGGCACCGGTTCGGTGGCCGTCGGCCGCTCCTCGGACGGTACGTCCGTGCAGGTCGGCGGCTGGGGTGCGGTCCTCGGCGACGAGGGCGGCGCCGCCGGTCTGGTCCGGGAGGCATGTCGTGCCGTCTGGGCCGCGCACGACCGGGGCGAGGCACCCGACGCGCTCGCCGGCCGGCTGACCGCCGCCTTCGGGGTGAGCGAGGTGCCGGCTCTCGGTGGCGCCCTGGAGGCCGCCACGGCGATGTCCGCCGACTGGGGCCGGCACGCTCCGCAGGTGTTCGAGGCCGCCGAGGAGGGCTCCGCCCTGGCTGGCCGGGTCATCACCGAAGGGGGCCGCGCGCTCGCCTCGCTCGTGGCCCGGCTCGCGGCCCGCCGGGTCCCCGTCGACGACGTGGTGGTGGCCGGCGGGACGATCCTCTCCAGGCCCGCCCTGTACTCCGCATTCGCCGAAGCACTCCTCGACGCTGTACCGTCCGCGCGACCGCATGTGCTCCAAGTGCCCCCGGTCGAAGGGGCGTTGGCGCTCTCACGTACTCTCCTCCGACCGGTCACCCGCTGATCACCGTCCGGTCGTCGACCGGACACCGACCGGTCATGCGTCACCCCCACGCTCAGCCCGCACCCGATCACCACCTCGCGAAAGGAGCGGCGCTCCATGCCGTCATCCGCCGGGCACCACACTCTCGACCGCCGTGTCTTCCTCAGGAACTCACTCGGCGTCACGGCCGGTCTGATAGCCGCTCCGACCGTCACGAGCCTGTGGCAGGCCCCCGAGGCCAAGGCAGCCACCGCGTTCGCGGCCTTCGTCGACGACTACAGCACCAACACCACGGCGAACCAGACCGCCGAGACCAACGCCGTCATCCGCGCGCTCGGCGGCTTCGCCGTGATCTGGAAGACGGGCAGCGCCTGGAACACCGGCACCCCGCTGATGCCGGAGATCCTGCGCGACAACATGCGCTACTGCGCGCGCCTGACCGGCCGCCGCACGGAGGCGCAGGCCCGTGAGGCGTTCGTCTACGACCGGCAGCACCAGAGCTACGCCATGATCGGCGGCCTCGGTCCGCTGGCCGACCTGTACCGCACGGGTGCCAAGGCGGTCACCTCGATCACCGCCGCCCCCGACGGCATCCCGGCAGGCAAGATCAACGACGCCGTGCCGGCCGGCGCGCCCGCCGGTTCCACGCTGGGCGCGGGCTCGTACGACTCGGACCTCGGTCTGGTGGCCAAGCTCGTCGACACCGTGCGCGGGGACTTCACCTCCAGCAACCCCGCCAAGTTCAGCTTCCAGTACCCGCGGCCCTGGCGGATGAACGAGGACAGCCAGGTCGTCGACACCGGCGAGAAGGACGCGCTCGGCTACCCCGTCTACGAGTCCGACGTCGTCGTCGTGAAGCAGCTCCTGCGGCAGCGCAGCGAGGTCCCGGCCGAGGACGGGGGCTTCCCCAGCGGCCACACCAACGCCTTCCACCTGGCGGCCCTGGCCTACGCGTACGCGGTCCCGGAGCGCTTCCAGGAGATCGTGACCCGCGCCTTCGAGCTGACCCACACCCGGATCATGTCCGGCATGCACTCCACGGTCGACGTCATGGGCGGCCGGATCATGGCCACGGCCCTGGCCGCCGCCGTGCTCTCCAAGCCGGTGAACACCGAACTCAAGGCCGCCGCGCGCAGGCAGGCCGCCGAGTACTTCCAGGCGAAGACCGGCACCACCGCCGACACGCTGTTCGCCTACGCGCACTCCGACGCCGACGACCCGTACGCCGACCGTTTGGCCAACGCCCGCCTGGTCGAGCCGAAGCTGACGTACGTCCTGCGCCGGCGCGGCGCGTCCGAGGGCATGGTCGTGCCGAAGGGCGCGGAGGTCCTGCTGGAGACGCGTCTGCCGTACCTCGACGCGGCGCAGCGGCGCGAGGTGCTGCGCACGACCGCGCTGCCCTCCGGGTACGTCCTGCTGGACGGCTGGGAGCAGTGGGGCCGGCTCAACCTGTTCGCGGCGGCGGACGGCTACGGCGCCTTCGACACGGACGTCACCGTCACGCTCGACGCCGCGCGCGGCGGCTTCGGCGCGGCCGACACCTGGCACAACGACATCGACGGGGTGGGCGGTCTCGTCAAGCGGGGCACCGGTTCGCTGACGCTGGCCGGCGCGAACCGCTACAAGGGCGGCACCGTCGTGGAGGCCGGTGTGCTCGCGGCGGGCTCCGAGGGAGCCCTCGGCCGCGGTGACGTCCGGGTGAAGGGCGGCACGCTGGCCACGGGCGGGCGCACCGTCCGCGTGCGCGGCGACTACACGCAGGCCGGTGTCCTCGACGTGACGCTGGACCGGGGCGCCGACCCGGCCCTCGACGTGGACCGGCGCGCGGTCCTGGAGCCGGGCAGCAGGCTGGTGGTCCGGTTCGACGCCGCGCGGCCGCCGCGGTCCGGCGACACGGTGGCGGTCCTCGGGGCGCGGTCCGTGCAGGGCCGGTTCGCCGAGGTCACCGTGGCCGTGGAGGGCTGGACGGCCGAGCAGGTCTTCACCGCGCACGGGGTGTCGGTCCACCTGCGGAAGAAGTAACTCGCCGCACCGCAAGGGCTGTCGGGGGTGGCGCGAGCCGCCCCCGACAGCCGTTCACAGGCTCGGCGGCAGGGCCTGCTCGGCCCAGATGGTCTTGCCCGCGCCGCTCGGGCGGCTGCCCCAGCGGTCGGTGAGCTGGGCGACGAGGAGCAGGCCGCGGCCCCCCTCGTCGAAGCTGCGGGCCCGGCGCAGATGCGGCGAGGTGCTGCTGGCGTCGGAGACCTCGCAGATGAGGGTGCGGTCGCGGATGAGGCGCAGCTGGATGGGGGCGCCGCCGTAGCGGATGGCGTTGGTGACCAGTTCGCTGACCACGAGTTCGGTGACGAAGGCGGCCTCCTCCAGGCCCCAGCGCGTGAGCTGTTCGGTGGCCAGTTTGCGCGCATTGGCGACCAGCGCCGGGTCGTCGGTCAGGTTCCATACGGCGACCTGTTCCGCGTCGAGCGCGCGGGTGCGGGCCAGCAGCAGGGCCACGTCGTCGGCCGGGGTGTCGGGCAGCAGCGCCCTCAGTACGGTGTCGCAGGCGCCCTCCAGGCTGCCCACCGGCCCTTTCAGCGCGGCGCACAGGGCGCCCGTGCCCGTGTCGACGTCCCGGTCGCGGGCCTCGACCAGACCGTCGGTGTAGAGCGCGAGAACCGATCCCTCGGGCAGCGCCAGTTCCGTCGCCTCGAACGGGAGCCCGCCGACGCCGAGCATCGGACCCGCCACCACCTCGACGACCTCCACACCGCCGTCGGGCCGCACCACCACGGGTGGCACATGCCCGGCCGAGGCGATGGAACAGCTGCGGTCCACCGGGTCGTACACCGCGTACAGGCAGGTCGCGCCGATCTCCCCGTCGCCCGTGTCGTCACCGGCCGCCAGGTGCTCCACGAGGTCGTCCAGGTGGGTGAGCAGCTCGTCGGGCGGCAGATCGACGTCGGCGAGCGCCCACACGGCCGTACGCAGCCGGCCCATGGTGACGGAGGCGTGGATGCCGTGTCCGACGACGTCCCCGACGACCAGGGCCACCCGGGTCCCGGACAGCGGGATCACGTCGAACCAGTCGCCTCCCACCCCGGCCTGGGACAGCGCGGGCAGATAGCGGGAGGCGAACTCGACGGCCGCCTGTCCGGCGACCGTCTTCGGCAGCAGGCTGCGCTGCAGGGCCAGCGCCGTCGTCCGTTCCCTGGTGTAGCGGCGGGCGTTGTCGACGCAGACCGCCGCCCGGCTGCAGAGTTCCTCCGCGAGGGAGACGTCGTCTAGGTCGAAGGCGTCGGGGTGCTCGGGGGTCAGGAGGCGGACGAAGACGGCCACGCCGAGCGTGGTGCCGCGCGCGACCAGGGGCACGGCCATCAGGGACAGGTCGCGCTCCTCGGCCTCCCGGAGCTTGGCGGAACGGGCACCGTGCCGGGCGAACCAGGAGTCGAGGCCGTGGTCGCCGGTGCGGGCGAGCACGGGCTCCCCGGTGAGCAGGGCACGGGCGGGCGGCGAGGCGAGCGGGTAGACGTCGGCGGAGCCCAGGCCGATCGCCGCCTCCGGGACGCCCGGCGTCGGGGAGTGGTGGGCGGCACGGCGCAGCCTCACCTCGCGGCCCTCCGGGACCGCCTCGGGTTCCTCGCCCTGCAGCACGGACTCCAGGAGGTCCACGCTGGCGAAGTCGGCGAGCCGGGGCACGACCAGCTCGGCCAGTTCGCGGGCGGTCCGGACGACGTCGAGTCGGGTACCGATGGATCCGGCGGCCTCGTTCAGCAGGGCGAGACGCTGGCGGGACGCGAACTGCTCACTGCTGTCGAACGCGGCGAGCGCGGTGCCGATCAGCCGGCCGGAGTCGTCCCGGACGGGCCACATCTCGGAGGTCCAGGCATGCATGCGCCGGCCGGAGGGCGAACGGGTCCAGCTCTCGTAACGGACCGGCTGCCCGGTCTCCACCACGATCTCCAGGTGGCGCAGGAAGCCCCGGCTGTGCTCGGCGTCCTCCACGGTGTCGGGGAAGTACCGGTGGCGGAACTCCTCCTCGGACTGGCCCATCACCCGGCACGCCCAGTCGTTCATCCGCAGATAGCGCTGCCCGGTGTCGAAGACGGACATGGACATCGACGCCTGGGTGAAGGCCAGCTCCCCGAGGCCGCGCTCGGCCGGGTCGGGTGCCGCCTGGACGACGAACCGCCGCCCCTCGCCCGCCCCGCCCCGCAGCGGGCAGATCCGCAGCGCCACCTTCTGGCGCCGCCCGTCCCGGTAGACCAGGTCCACCACCGTGTCGCCGTGCGTCAGCAGCGTCCGCCACACCGCCGCCGCGTCCCCGTCGACGAGATCCGCCGCCGGCCGTCCGGTCACGTCCCCCGCGCCGTAACCGGTGAGCCGCCGGGCGCCTTCGCTCCACCCCGCGACGAGGCCGCGCGCGTCGACCACCGCCATCGCCTCGTCGGCCGTGGCAGCCCGCGACGCACCGGACCCCTTCGTCACCATATGGCCAGGATGGTCCGTCCGAGGCGGGGCAACAACCCGGATCCCGCCGGTGACGTACCGGGGGTGCGGCCCCGCCGCGGGGCCGCACCGGGCCGTTCCGGGGTCAGAGGGCGGTACGTGACTCCAGGTCCTGGCGGGTGTCGTTGCCGTAGACGCCCGTCTCGTCGCCCCGGATGCCGTACCAGAGCTGGAAGCGCGCCACCGCTTCCTTCAGCACGCCGTCGTACCGGCCCGAGGTGGAGCCGCCCGCGTAGACGTCGGGGATGCGGAGCAGTCGCTGCTGGAGTTCGGAGACCTGGGGGCCGCTGTCGCCCTCCCGGAGGGTGCCGGCGCCGTCCGGGTCGACGGCGTCGTTCCGGGCGGGGGCGGAGACCTCGGGGGCCGAGGCCGAGGGGGTCGGCTTCGGGGTGACCGTGCGCGCCTCCTCGCCGGTGTCGCCGCCGGGCAGCAGGAGCGCGGCGCCGAAGCCGAGGAGGGCCGCCGCGCCGACGCCGACGACCACCGCCGCGCGCTTCAGGCCCGGTCCGCCGCCGGGTTCCGGACGCCGTCGCCGTCGCTCCTGCCGCCGCTCGGCGCGGGGCGGGACCGTGCCGGAGCCGAAGTCCTCGCCGACCATGACCGGGGGCAGTTCCTCGGTCTCGTACTCCGGCCGGGGCAGGATCCGCTCGGGGGCGGGCCGCGCCGGGGGCTCGGGCGCAGGGGCGGGCGCGGGTGCCGGACTCGGCGGTACGGCGACGGTCTCGTACTCGTCCTGCGGGGCGGCCTCCCCCTTGAACTGCTCGAACTCGCGCAGCAGCTCGGCCAGGGCCTCGGTCCTGCGCCGGCGCATGACATAGGTCGGCTCGATCGTGGGACGCTTCGTCGTCCTGCCCGGTTCGGGCGGTATCGACACGCTGTTCTCCTTCCGTGCACGCGGTCTCCCGCCATCCCCGAGAGGAGATACGGGCAGCCGGGCCGGGAGGTTCAGCTCAGCGGGCGGCCGGGAGCACGGCGAGGACCGCCCAGCCGGGGCCGTCCTCGCGCGGGCGGGCCTGGATGCGGCCGCCGAGCGCGGTCACCCGCTCCGTGAGACCGACGAGACCGAAGCCTGCGCCCCGGGCCGCCTCCGGCAGCGGGCGCCGCCGCGCCCGTCGTCACGCACCAGGACCTCCAGGTCACCCCGGGTGTAACGGAGGTCGACGGTGACCTCGGTGGCGTCGGCGGCGTGCCGACGGACGTTCGTCAGGGCCTCCTGCACGACACGGAAGGCGGCTGCCTGCACCTCGTGCGGCAGGTCGGCGGGGACGGAGGGGTCGTGGCGCAGCAGGGCGGTGTGTCCGTCGACCCCGCTGACACCGTCGAAGCCCCGCACCAGTTCGCCGACGCCCGCCAGGTCCCCCACCGGGCGTCGGTCGGCGGTCCCGATCTCGTCCTCGTGCTCGCGCAGCACGCCGACCGTGCGGCGCATCGAGGCCAGCGCCTCGGTCGCGGCCCGCTCGATGCCCGCGCCCCTGCTGGCCGAGGCCGTCCGGGCGGCCGCGGTGGGGGACGCGCTGGTGTCGCCGTCGGTGACGGTCCGGCTGCTCAAGCACGTCACGGAGGAGAGGGGGAAGAAGCGGCAGGAGGCCGGGGCGGGCCCGGGGTCCCCGCGCGTCCAGGAGCCGTTGACCGAGCGGGAACTCGACGTGGTGCGCCTGTCGCGCTCGGGCACACCAACGCCGAGATCGCCGCCTCGATGTTCGTCTCCCTCTCCACGGTCAAGACCCACCTCGGCAGCGTCCAGCTGAAGCTGGCGGCCCGGAACCGGTTGGAGATCGCCGCCCGGGCGTGGCGGACGGGGCACGCGGGCTCGACGGACGGACACGGGTGACCGTCCGCCCGGGAACCCTGACGGGCTTGGCCGGAGCCCTGGGGATGCCTACGTGAGGGTGACGCGGATGCCGACCGTGCCGTCGGAGCCCCGGCGCAGTCGGCTGCCGAGCAGGGTGAGGCGGCCGAGGACGCCGTACTTGCGGGCGATGAGCCTCCGGTAGGCGGCTGAGCCCGCCGCGTCCAGGATCTCGGCGTGTGCGGGCACGGAGTCACCGGTGGGATTGCCGCGCACGTCGCAGGGGCCGACGAGGACGTCGGCGCGGTTGCGGACCCGCTTGACCTTCCAGGAGTCCGCGACCGTCCAGACACCGAGCGCCTCGCCGTCACGCACCACCCACACCGGCGTCGGGACGGTGGTGCCGTTCTTGCGATAGGTGGTGAGCAGCAGGTACTTGCCCGCGCCGAGCGCGTCGAGCGGGGTGTCGTCAGCCATGGCCGGAGTCTAGGGGCCTCGGGTGCACGGGCGCCGGAAGGGACCCGCGCCCCTGCACCCCGGTGGGAAGGGTGGCGCGTGTGAGTCGAGCACTACGACGGAATAGGGGCGCATTTAAGT